>NZ_RZRX01000475.1:0-2338 GCF_003997405.1 Mesorhizobium sp. M2A.F.Ca.ET.042.01.1.1 | reverse complement strand
AACGTCCGTCGACCGGCTGGTGGCGATCGGCGCCGGCAAGGTGTCGGCCCTCGACGACAATGCCTGGCTGAAGCTCGGCGGCGCTGTCGCCGCTTCGCTGCGCAAGGCGACTGAGGTGGCTGTCATTCTCGATCTGCCGGACTTGCAGGCCGACGGCCGCCAGGCGGCGAGCCTCGCCGCCGGCATTCTGCTGCGCAGCTACGCCTTCGACAAGTACAAGACCAGGAAGGACAAGGACGACGGCCAATCCGACGCGAAGCCGGCGAAGCCCGCCAAGGTCACGATCCAATGCGCCGATCCGGCTGCCGCGAAGAAGGCCTTTGCCGGCGAGGAAGCCGTGGTCGACGGCGTGCTGCTGGCGCGCGACCTCGTCAACGAGCCGGCCAATGCGCTGGGGCCTGTCGACTTCGCCGAGCGCGTCAAGGCGCTGGAGGCGCTCGGCGTCGAGGTCGAGATCCTCGCCGAAAAGGAGATGAAGAAGCTCGGCATGGGCTCGCTGCTCGGCGTGGCGCAAGGCTCGCCGCGCGGCGCCCGCCTGGTGGTGATGCGCTGGAGCGGCGGCAAGGCCAAGGACGTGCCGCTGGCCTTCATCGGCAAGGGCGTCACCTTCGACACCGGCGGCAATTCGATGAAGCCGGCCTCCGGCATGGAGGACATGAAGGGCGACATGGGCGGTGCGGCCGCCGTCACCGGGCTGATCCATGCGCTCGCCGCGCGCAAGGCCAAGGCCAATGTGGTCGGCGTCATCGGCCTGGTCGAGAACGCCGTCGACGGCCATGCCCAGCGCCCGGGCGACATTGTCACCTCGATGTCGGGCCAGACAATCGAGGTGCTCAACACCGACGCCGAAGGCCGCCTCGTGCTGGCCGACGCGCTCTGGTACACCAACGACCGCTTCAAGCCGAAATTCATGATCAATCTGGCGACGCTGACCGGCGCCATCATGGTGGCGCTCGGGCAGCATTATGCCGGCCTGTTCTCCAACAACGACGAGTTGGCGGGCAGGCTCTTCGGCGCCGGCAAATCGTCGCAGGAGCGGCTCTGGCGCATGCCGCTCGGCCCCGAATACGACAAGCTGATCGATTCCAAGAATGCCGACATGAAGAACATCGGCGGCCGCTACGGCGGCGCCATCATCGCGGCGCAATTCCTGCAGCGTTTCGTCAAGGACACGCCCTGGGCGCATCTCGACATCGCCGGCACCGCGATGGGCGCGCCGTCGAGCGAGATCAACCAGTCCTGGGGCTCGGGCTTCGGCGTCAGGCTGCTCGATAGGCTTGTGCGCGATCACTACGAAGGGTAGGGGATGGCCGACATCCTGTTCTACCATTTGACCGAATCGACGCTCGAGGAGGCGCTGCCCGGCCTGCTCGAGCGCAGCGTCGAGCGCGGCTGGCGCGCGGTGGTGCAGACCGGCACGGAAGAGCGGCGCGACGCGCTCGACCAGCATCTGTGGACTTTCCGCGACGATTCCTTCCTGGCGCATGCCACCGACCGCGAGGCCTATCCGGCCGAGCAGCCGGTCCTGCTCACCACGGGCGAGGGAAACCAGAACGCCGCGCAGATCCGCTTCCTGGTCGACGGCGCGACGCCGCCGGAGCTTTCCGGCTACGAACGCGCCGTCTTCCTCTTCGATGGCCATGACGCGGCACAGCTCGAAGCCGCACGCGGCCATTGGAAGACGATGAAGGAAGCCGGCCACGCCGTAACCTACTGGCAGCAGACGCCGGATCGGCGCTGGGAGCGGAAGGCTTAGCCCGAAAGCTTGGGACTGTCCTCAAGGTGTCGCCACAGCGCCTCGGCCACGGGCCCATGCGGCTTGTCGCGTCGCCGAACCGCGGCCACGGTCTCGGTGCGGCCGGGAATATGCTTGCCGGCGATCGAGATCAGCCGTCCGTCGCGCAACTCATCCTCGATCAGCCACTCCGGCAAATGGCCCCAGGCGAGCCCGTGCAGGATCAGCTCCTTCTTCATCATATGGTCGGGCACCGAACAGGAATGCGCGCCGTCGATGACGAAGAAGTTTTCAGATGAGGGACGCCGCGCCGTGTCGCGGATCACGCATTGGGTGAAGGGTCGCATCGCTTCGGGCGTGACGTCGGCCCCGGTCTCGAAAGGGAGGAAGCCCGGCGCCACCACCGGCACGAAAGCGACTTCGCGCAGATCGATCCGTTCGAGATGCGGGTCGGATGGGTTGGCCCGATGGAAAACGAGATCGGCCTCGCCATCCATCAGCCGCTCCACCGGCCCGCTGATCGCTTCATAGTCGAGATGCAGGCGGGTGCGCGGCTGTTCGGCGAAGAACCGACCGAGCATGCTGAATATTCCGGGTCTCGGG
>NZ_RZRX01000474.1:0-2357 GCF_003997405.1 Mesorhizobium sp. M2A.F.Ca.ET.042.01.1.1 | reverse complement strand
CTTCAGGCAAGCGCCGACCGGCTCGCATTCGCTCAACGTCTATTTCGACAAGGCGATCGCCGCCGGGCGCCTGTTCGGCATGAAGATGAACGGGCGCTGGATCACAGTCGGCACGCCCGACGCGATACCTGCCGCTGAAGCGGCTGTGGCCGGCGCCCTCGCGAAAGCGATATGAGCGGCGCGCGCCGCGTCCTTTCCATCCCGCCCGGAGCGCCGTTCCTGCCGACGCTGGCGGAGGCGTTGCTCGACGGGCGCTTGATTCCCGGCTTCCGCTTCGACGGCGAGCCGCTGGCGCTGGCCGACGCTACCATCTACGTGCCGACCCGGCGCGCGGCGCGGGCGCTGCGCGGCGCCTTCGTCGACATGCTCGGTCAACGCTCGGCCATCCTGCCGACGGTGCGGCCGCTCGGCGAGTTCGACGAGGATGAGGCAGCCTTCGACGCCGAGGCGGCGCCGGCGATAGACCTCGCGCCGCCAATCGCTGCGCAGGAACGGCTGCTTTTGCTGGCGCCGCTGGTGCGCGCCTGGAAGGAAAGCCTGCCGGCGCATGTCAGAGAGCGGTTCAACGAGGAATTCGTCGTGCCGACCTCGGCCGCCGACGCCATCTGGCTGGCGCGCGACCTTGCCCGGCTGATGGACGAGATCGAGACCGAAGGCACGGATTGGGCGAAGCTCGCGACGCTGGTCACCGGCAATCTCGCCGGCTGGTGGCAGGTGACGCTCGATTTCCTCGGCATCGTCACCGACAACTGGCCGGAACTGCTGAAGGAGCGCAACCGCTCCAATCCGGCCGCGCATCGCAGCGCGCTGATCCGGCTGGAGGCGGCGCGGCTGAAGAGCAATCCGCCTTCCGGTCCGGTGATCGCCGCCGGTTCGACCGGCTCCATTCCCGCTACCGCCGAATTGCTTGGCGTGATCGCCGGCCTGCCCAACGGCGCCGTCGTGCTGCCCGGGCTCGACCGCGAGCTGGATGACGCATCCTTCGCGGCGATCACGGCGCCCGGCGCGCGTCCGGCAACGCTCGGCCACCCGCAATACGGTCTCGCCAAGCTGATCGGCGGCATCGGCATTCAGCGCCGCGATGTCGAGGATGTCGTCGCGGCGCCACCGCCGCTGGCGCTGCGCGCGGCCCTTGTCGGCGAGGCGCTGCGGCCGGCCGAAACCACCGAATACTGGACCGAAACGCGGCCGCGCTTCACGGCATACGATGTCGAACAGGCGCTGGCCGGCGTGACGCTGGTGGAGGCGGCGAACGAACGCGACGAGGCGGCGGCAATCGCCATTGCACTCAAACTTGCCGTCGAGGCACCGGGCAAGCGCGCGGCGCTCGTCACCGGCGACCGGGCGCTGGCGCGGCGAGTCTCGGCCGAGCTTCTGCGTTTCGGCGTCGTCGCCGACGATTCCGGCGGCGCGCCGCTCATCAACACGCCGGCTGCCAGCCTGCTCAGGCTCGCGCTGAGCGCCGCCTTCCGGCCGGGCGATTCGGTGAACCTGCTCTCCTTGCTCAAGCACCCGCTGCTTGGGCTCGGCCTCGAACGCCAGGCCGTGCGCAAGGCGGCCGAGCTGGTCGAGCTGGTCGCCTTACGGGGAGGCACGGGCCGGCCCGATGTCGCATCGCTCGGCGCGCTTTTCGAGACGCGGCTCGCGGAGCTGAGCGGCGATACGAGGCAGCCTTTCTGGTTTTCGCGGCTGACCGTGCGCGGCATCGAGCAGGCGCACGGCATGCTTAGCCGCCTTACCAAGGCGCTCTCGCCGCTCACCGCTATGCGTGACGAGAAGGACGCCGACATCGCGACGCTGACGAGCGCAAACGTCGTCGCGCTGGAGGATCTCGGCCGCGCCGCCGATGGCAGCCTGGCGGAACTCTATGCCGGCGATGCCGGCGAAAAGCTCGCCGAGCTGTTGCGCGGGCTGGTGGCTGCGTCGTCGCCCTTCACTTTCGCCGCTTCGGAATGGCCCGACGTGATGGAAGCGCTGATCGCGCCGGAGACGGTGAAGCCGGCGCAAGGCACCGACCGCAGCATCGCCATCTGGGGTGCGCTGGAAGCGCGATTGCAGAATGTCGAGACGCTGGTCATCGGCGGGCTCAATGAAGGGGTCTGGCCGCGCAAGCCCGAGAGCGACCGCTTCATGTCGCGGCTGATGAAGACCGGCATCGACCTCGAGCCGCCGGAGCGGCGCATCGGCCTTGCCGCGCATGATTTTCAGGTGGCGATGGGCGCGGCGGAAGTGGTGCTGACACGGTCGGCGCGCTCGGGCGACGCGCCGGCGGTGCCGTCGCGCTGGCTGCAGCGCATCCTGACCTTCATCGGCAAGGGGCCGGCGGCGGCCCTTCGCGGGCGGGGTGACGCGCTGCT
>NZ_RZRX01000473.1:0-2370 GCF_003997405.1 Mesorhizobium sp. M2A.F.Ca.ET.042.01.1.1 | reverse complement strand
CCGCTGTGCCGCGAATACCAGCCTTCCCCATCGCTTCGCGCAAGCCGGCTTCGACCTTGTCGAGCGCTTTGCTGCGCGAATTTGCACGCCCGGCCGCAAGAACCTTGGCAAGCCGTCCAGCGCGTTCCTCCGTGTGGCCATAAACGTCGACGCTGTTGCCGTTGCGAGCATAGACGAAAGGCTTTGATGCGAAGGCCCCATTCAACGCCTGGCCAAGCGCATCGTCCGTGACCTCGCCGGCGAGCTCGAAGCGCACCTCAATGAAATTCGTATTCTCGAGCTGCGGCTCGAATGTCTGCGTGAATTGACGCAGAAAGCCGCGACGATCCTGCGCATTGGCAAGCCCCTTTCCGCTATCGGTGAAGATCTCGATGTCCCGCTTCTCGCCCTGTTCATTGGCGCGTGTGCCGATATAGGTAAGCAGGGCGCCAGCCTGTTTACCATTGGCCGCGCTCGAAAGAACCTTGAACACCGCCGGCTGCGCACCCGCGGCATAGGCCGCTCGCGCCGCAACGGCCCTCGACTCACGCGTCGACCGGGCGAAGTGTCGAGCGGACGGGAGCACGCCCGACCTTCCGCCGCCCCCGCCACGACGCCGCCATTCTTCTTCCTCTTCCTTGACGAAAGCGCCGAGTGCCAGGTCGAAAATCGCTATCGCCCCATTTGCGTCGCTGGATGAAGGCAGACCCCCGCTGGTCCCAACAGAGAGTGGTTTCGCGCTGAGCGGTCCTCCCGGGCCTGAGGATTGAACCGGTGCCTTTGCGGCGCCGGGGCTCGCTGCCGGGTGCTTCGCACTCCCCATCGACGATTGGACGCCAGCCACAGGCGAAGCCGAGCGGGCCGGGGCGACCCCACTCGCACGGATGTTCATCGCTTGACGATCGGCCGTCTCCCGACGGGCCGCTTGCAAATGCTTATCATCGTTAAGCTCCTCGAGATCGCCGGCGCCTGGCATGCGCAGATAGCGTTCGATCTCGGCAGCGTATCCGGCAAGGTGACCGCTCATAGCTTGACCTCGCTCCGCTTGCGCGGCCTCGCAATCATCGCCTTTAGTTCTTCTCGGAACCGACGCACGAGCTCGCCAACGGCGATCAAGGCGCGCTCGAGGTCTTCGTCATACGGCACCCGGCCCTCATTCATCGCGCGGACCGCCTGATTTAAATTCACACCGACGCGGCGAAGCTGGTCGGTGGCCTCTTCAATTGCGGGTCGCAGCTCCCCCGTCGCTGCGGGCAGAAAGCCCGCCTCGGTGCGGACAAGGCGGCGAACGACTTCGCTGACCGTCACCGACTCCCCATCAGCCATAGTGCGCAGCCGCTCCAGTTCGACGCTTGAGAAGCGCACATGCAGGACTTCGCCATAGCGCCGGGATTCGTTCTGACTTTCTGTTTGGCGGTCGTTGGGTCTCATCTTCAAGCCCGCTCGCGGGCGCTAAGGCCCATGGGCCGCGCCGTCCTTTTTATGTGTGTAACACAAAAAAGGCTATCCTGCCAAAGACAAAAACCAACACCATCAAAATATCCTAGAGGTAATGTCCTAAACAAAGCCAGCTTTCATTTCGAAATCATCTGCACTTGTTAGCAGGGAAACATGTTTCCTTCGAGGCGCCTTGCACCGTCAACTAGTCGACAAACCAACTTGGCGACATGTTCCTGTCTCAACACGTGGCCTTGCTGCGGAATGATCATGCTAACATGGAGACAAATCGCAACGAGCGACGAACATGAACGCGAGCGATTGGGATCGCGGCGACCCCGCGTGGGTTAGGTAAAGCGGATCAGCTGAGCCAGCGACCGGGGCCGACAGGCGCGGCTGATTTGCGCCGGGCCAAGCATCGATGCCCGCCCACACCGGCATGGCCCCGAGCGTTCACTGCACCCCTCGCCGCGGCGGATGCCGCGGGGCGGGCCTAATCGTTCGGCAGCTTGTGCTTATGGGCCTTGATGTAGTTCTGCACCGCCTGGCGCAGCAGCTCGGTCATGCTGTGGCCATTGCTGATGGCGAGCAGCTTGAATTGGCGCTGTTCGCCGGCCGTCAGGTAATAGCCGCAGCGCACCATTTCCTCTTCGCGGATCTTCCTGCCGGCAACCGGATCCTTTTTCTGACCCTGTCGCAGCATTTTGCGGAAGTCCGGCCGAGCTGACGTCCGCGCCGCTTCAGCCTCCGATGCCACCGCGGATGGGGCGGCAAGCGGCTGAGGGGCGGGATCGGATTTCGGAGCGATGAACATGCTGGGAAGCGCCGGCGGTTCAGTGGAGATCGCTCGCATCATGCGAGCCTTCTTGTCGTCTTGAAACTCCCGGGTGCTTTTGTCGGTCATGCCGCCTGCCTCATTGCCTCGGTGAAGGTTTTGAGGACATCGTCGAAGAC
>NZ_RZRX01000472.1:0-2394 GCF_003997405.1 Mesorhizobium sp. M2A.F.Ca.ET.042.01.1.1 | reverse complement strand
CCGTAGGGCGCCAGGACCAGCAGCGCCAGCAGCGCGCCGACGCTGAGATCGCGGCCGCCGCGATCGCCGAAGCTCCAGACCCTCGACAGGCCGAGACCCGCCAGCAACAGGGCGAGCGCCGCCAACAGCGCGACGACCGCAAGCACCCACAGGAAAGGCGGCGTCTCGACGAATCCGAGCCGGTAACCGGCGACGGCGGTGAGCAGAAGGACGAGGGAAAATGCCCCGATCCGCCGCGACCAGCCGGCCGCCCTCGACGTCTGCCGTTCAGGAATAGATGCCATTCTTCGCCGTATCGTCCCAACCCGGGCCGAGAGTTAGCGGTTTTTGGCGCGGGCTTGAAGCCGGAAGATCGAACATTTTCGTCAATCCGTCGGCAGGCGGTAATCCTTGAACTGGGCGCGTAGGCTGGTCTTCTGGATCTTGCCGGTAGCGGTGTGCGGAATTTCGCCGACGAAGGCGACGTCGTCGGGCATCCACCATTTCGCCACCTTGCCGCTCATGAAGGTGAGGATGTCGCCCTTGCTCGGCTCCCGACCGGGCTTGCTAACGACGACCAGCAAGGGCCGCTCGCCCCATTTCGAATGCGGGATGCCGATCGCCGCCGCCTCCGCCACGTCCGGGTGGCCGACGGCGAGATTCTCCAGGTCGATGGTCGATATCCACTCGCCGCCGGACTTGATGACATCCTTGGCGCGGTCGGTGATCTGCATGTAGCCGCTGGCGTCGATATGGGCGACATCGCCCGTGTCGAACCAGCCGTCGGCATCGAACTGCTCGGCGCCGGCGCCGCCATAATAGGCGCGAGCCACTGCGGGACCGCGCACCTTGAGATGCCCGAAGGTCTTGCCGTCCCAGGGCAGCGCGTTGTTATCGTCGTCGGTCACTTTCATCTCGACGCCGAAGGGCGGAAAACCCTGCTTGCCCTGGACATCCAGCCGCGCCTCGCCGGTCAGCGTCTGATATTGCGGCTTCAGCGTGCAGAGCGTGCCCAGCGGCGACATCTCGGTCATGCCCCAGGCATGCACCACCTGCACATCGTAATCATCCTGGAACTTTGCGGTGATGGCGCGCGGACAGGACGCCCCGCCGATCACGACCTTGTTCAGATAGGGCAGCTTCTTGCCGGTCTCTTCCAGATATTGCAGCAGCATCATCCAGACGGTGGGCACCGCGGCGCTGAACGTCACCTTTTCGGTGTCGAGCAGTTCGTAGATGGAGGCGCCATCCATCTTGCAGCCCGGCATCACCAGCTTGGCGCCGATCATCGGTCCGCTCTGGCCGAGCCCCCAGGCGTTGGCGTGGAACATCGGCACCACAGGCAGGACGACATCGCGCGTCGACAGGCCCATCGCGTCGGGCATGGCGGCGATCATGGCGTGAAGGACATTGGAGCGGTGGCTGTAAAGCACACCTTTCGGGTCGCCCGTCGTTCCGGAGGTGTAGCACATGCCGGCGGCGGTGTTCTCGTCGAACGTCTTCCAGGCGAAATCGCCGTCGGCCTCGGCCAGCCATTCCTCGTAGGCGACGGCGTTGGCCAGAGAGGTTTGCGGCATATGCGCCTGGTCGGTCAGCACGATCACCCGGCGCAGCGATTTCACCGCGCCGGCGATCTTTTCCAGGAGCGGCACGAAGGTGAGGTCGACGAAGATCGCCTTGTCCTCGGCATTGTTCATGATCCAGGCGATCTGCTCGGGAAAAAGCCTCGGATTGAGCGTGTGATAGATCGCTCCGATGCCCATGATGCCGTACCAGGCTTCGATATGGCGGGCCGTGTTCCAGGCAAGGGTCGCGATGCGATCGCCGAGCGCGAAGCCGTCACGCTCCAGCCGTTGCGCCACCTTGAGCGACCGATGATGGATTTCGGCGAAGGTCGTGCGCACGATCGGGCCTTCGATCGAGCGCGACACGACCTCCCGGCTGCCGTGCTGGCGTTCGGCATGGTCAATCAGCTTATGGCAAAGCAGCGGCCATTCCTGCATCAATCCGAGCATCTATTCCTCCCCTTCGCGCATTCGCGTCGTTTGTTGCGCACATTGTGGAACGAACCGGCGGATTGTCCAGCCGCCATAAGTCGAAGCCCGTGGATGGATCGAAGAACCGGGAAAACCGCCATAATCCGGCCATCCTCGCCGTTAAGTTTCGTTAACGGGCTGGGTGAGATTGGCGAATGGAGTGGTTCGCATGGACGCGCAGCTCGACGAAAAAGCCCTCGAAAGCACGCTTGCCGAAAGTCTGGACGATCTGGCGCCGGACAACAAAACCGTTTCCGAAGATGAATTTGCCGAAGTCGTCGGCGGTGCGCTTGAAGCCGTCGGCGGGACGCTGCTGTTTAAGATGCGCGTCGAAAACGGCGAGAATGGCGAGCATGTCGCCGCCGCCTGCATCGGCGAC
>NZ_RZRX01000471.1:0-2398 GCF_003997405.1 Mesorhizobium sp. M2A.F.Ca.ET.042.01.1.1 | reverse complement strand
CGCACTCTGCGCCTGCATGCCGAGCTCGGGCAGGGGACTCCGATCGTCATCGATGCGCCGCGCCGCGCCGACGGGTTTCAGTTCAGCGTCGGCGACGTGGCGCATGTCAGCCTGCGCCGTGGCGCCAACTGCCCCATGCTTTCCAGCTGACGGGGAAGGCCCAAGGCTCACGAGGCCTTGGCGAAGAATCCCTGATAGTCGGACTTGGCCTGCAGCAGGCGCAGGATGTTCTCGCGTGAGCCGCGCACATGCGCGCGGGCGCGCTCGCCGGCCAGAGCCACATCGCCGGCGCAGATCGCGTCGACGATGCCGGCATGCTCCTCGCGGGTAAGCTTCCATTCGTCCAGCCACAGAAGCTCGGTCCAGACATATTGCTGGCATTTGTCGAGGATGCCGCAGAGCATGCCATGGAGCATCTCATTGCCGCTGATTTCGGCGATCACCCGGTGCAGGTCGATGCCGACCTGCAACTCCTCGAATTTTTCGCGCGTGCTGCGATCTGGGATCGCCGCCAGCCTTTCGCATTCGGCGAGCATCTCACGCAGCCGCGCCTTGTCGGCGGCGGTTGCGTTGGCCGCGGCCAGCTCGGTCGCGCGGCCATCAAGCAGTTCGCGGATGTCGAAGGCCTCGCGGAACATGGTCAGGTTGAACTCGGCCACCACATAGCCCTGGCGCGGGCGGCCGATCACCAGCCCGTCGCGCTCCAGCCGGTTGAAGGCCTCGCGCACCGGCGTGCGGCTGACCTTGAGGCGTTCGGCGATCTCGTTTTCCGTCACGCGGCCGCCCGGCGGGATCTGGCCGGTGATGATCAACGCCTTCAGCTTCTCGAACACCGAGTCGCGCAGCGTGTTCTTTCTTTCCTTGCTCAAACGTCCCGCCTCCAACGGTCAGTCATGGAATCGCAGTCTAGTGCCTTTTAGCGCCTGCTTGAACAGACCCTGTCGCGGCGCCGCGCGGCCGCTCCGAGCTGCCCCGCTTCTCCACGATCGAAAAACCCGAAGCCCGTGTTGACATCGGCTTCCAGAGAATTACACTCAAAATTGTATACAAATTCGCATACCAAATCAACGATAACGGGAACACCGGTTGGAGAAGCGAAAATGACGAAGAGACTTTGCATTCACGGGCTGGTTGTCGCCGGCCTGCTGGCTTCCGTCGCCGTTCCGGCGTCGGCCGCCGACACCATCACCGTCGCCTCATGGGGCGGCACCTATCAGGAAGCGGAGACCAAGGCCTTTTTCGATCCGACAGCCAAGGATCTCGGCGTCACCATCAAGCAGGACACCACCAACGGCCTCGACGACGTGCGCCTGCAGGTCACCGGCAATGCCGTCAAATGGGACATCACCGAGCTCGGCGCCGACGAATGCGCGCGCGGCTCCAAGGAAGGCCTGTTCGAGAAACTCGACTACAACGTCATCGACAAGAGCGGCATCAACCCGAAGCTCGTCCATGACGATTGGGTCGGCATCTCCTACACCTCGGTGGTGCTGATCTACCGCACGGATGTTTTCGGCGACAAAGGCCCGAAAACCTGGGCCGATTTCTGGGATGTGCAAAAATTCCCCGGCCGCCGCGCGCTCTCCGGCAGCCAGGCGACGGAGACGCTGAGCGTCGCCGCTTTGGCCAAGGGCATTCCGATCGACAAGGTCTATCCGGTCGATATCGACGGCGCGCTGCAATCCGTCGACAAGGTCAAGGGCCATATCGACGCCTGGTGGACCTCCGGCGCGCAGGCCATGCAGCTCGTCAAGGACGGCGAGGTCGACATGGCGAGCATCTGGAACGGCCGCGCCGGCACCCTGAAGAAGAGCGGGGCCCCGGTCAGCTTCTCCTTTGACCAGGGCGTGCTGACCGCCGACTGCATGGTCATCCCGAAGGGGTCGAAGAACAAGGACCTCGCCATGAAGGCGCTGGCCAAGTTCGTCAGCCCGGACCTGCAGGCAAACCTGCCGCTCTATGTCGACAACGGCCCGGCCAACGAGAAGGCCTTCGAGACCGGCAAGATCCCGCCCGAGCGCATCAAGGACATCAATTCCGCGCCGGAGAACGTCAAGAAACAGGTGCTGCAGGACCCGGCCTTCTGGCGCGACACCCTCGTCGAGGCCACGGAGAAGTTCAACAACCTGATCCAGCAATGACGATCGTACCGGAGCGGCGTCCTCGCGGCGCCGCTCCGCATCGTTTCGCAAAAATGATCCGGAGTTGAAGGAGATGCTCTTGTCTCTCGCGCAGTCCGCGCTTCCCATCGGCATCAGCGGTATCGAGAAGCGCTTCGGTGCGGTCTCCATCCTCAGCGATCTCAGCCTCGATGTCGCGGCGGGCGAATTCCTGACGCTGCTCGGGCCGTCCGGCTCGGGAAAGACGACCTTGCTGATGATCCTGGCCGGCTTCGTGC
>NZ_RZRX01000470.1:0-2411 GCF_003997405.1 Mesorhizobium sp. M2A.F.Ca.ET.042.01.1.1 | reverse complement strand
CGTCTACAGCCTGCTGCAGATGAACCTACGCTTCAACAATCCGACGCCGAAGAAGGTGCTGTCGCTGATCGGCCGGACCAATCCGGACGTCATCACGCTCGACGAAGTGTCCGGCATGTGGGCGAAGGAGCTCGGCTATATTGCCGGCGCCTATCCCTATCGCATCCTGTGCGACTATCCCAACGGCATATTCGGCGTGGCGCTCTTGTCACGCCGTCCGTTCGCCGCCGGCACCGCGCCGCGTTGCGAGCCGCGCGGGGCGATGGCAACCGCCACGATCGACTTCAACGGCGTTCCGGTCGACGTCGCCGCGATCCATCTCAGCTGGCCTTGGCCAATGGAGCAGTCCTGGCAGATCGGCGAGCTGGCGGAACCGCTGGCAGCGCTCGGCGAAACCGCCATCATGGCCGGCGACTGCAATGCCGTGCCGTGGAGCGCGGCGGTGCGGCGGGTGGCGCGGCTCAGCGGCATGACGCTGATGCCCTCGGCCGGCCCGACCTGGATCCACCGCACCCTGCCCGACGTCCTGCGCCGCTATGCCGGCCTGCCGATCGACCAGGTGTTCAGCAAGGGCGGGGCGGCGATTCTCTCGTCGGCCCGGCTGGAGGATACAGGCTCAGACCATCTGCCGGTTCTGGTCGAATTCACGCTGCCGCCCGCAAGCAATGCGCCCGAGGACCAGCACCAGTCGGCGCTGGCGGCAAACGACGCGCCGGACAGACCGCGGGGCTGACGCTTCGTTTCTTAAGCGAACAGGCTGAGTTCAGTTCTTCCCCACCAGCGCATTGACCAGCCGGTCGACATGGCCGCCGTCGCGGTGCTCGCGCGCGTCAAAGGCGTTTTGTCTCGCTTCATATTGCGCGTAGACGGCGTCGATCCGGCGCCTGGCCTCGCGATGGGTGGCGGTGCAGAACCAATTGTCGGCCAGCTTCAGGCCGGCAATGGACTTATCGGTGGCCCGCATCATGGCCTCGGCGATGCGGCCGTGGTGACGCTCGTGGGCGTGGACGCCGGCGAGGAAGCGCCGCCAGCGCCGCTCGAGCTCGGGTTTCGGCAGCGAAGCCAGGCGCGGAAAAGTGTAGGTGAGCTCCATCGTTCCGTCGGCGCCCCGCAACCTGCAGACCCCGTCGGTGCGGTCCACATCGAGCTTCCAGTTCACCACATAGCCGGTATCGGCGATGGCGCGGGTCATGAAGCCGTGCTTGGGACCTTTGCGGTTCATCGCTTCAACCAGGGCGGCGCCCGTCGCGCCGGCGATGTCATAGTTGCGCGTCGTGACCAGCACCTTGGTGCCGGCCAGGGCCTGCGGGGCGCCGCCGCACAGGCCGCCGAGCATGATGAGGCATGTCAGAAACGCCAGGCGCATTGTCCTTGCTCCCTATCCGCAGAAAAGGAACTATAAGCCGCTTGCAATTTCAAGCGTAAGGAACCCGCCGACTGGACCGCAAACGGTTGCCGGTCGATGAAGCGGCTCACATGCCTTGGTAGACCGGGCCTTCGCCGGCTTTCTTGGAGCGGCGGTCGAGACGGCCCGGTCGAGCGGCTCACATGCCCTGGTAGACCGGGCCTTCGCCGCCTTGCGGGGGCACCCAGTTGATGTTCTGGTTCGGGTCCTTGATGTCGCAGGTCTTGCAGTGCACGCAGTTCTGCGCGTTGATGACGAAGCGCACGTCCTTGGCCGACGGATCGGCGGCGGCGTTGCCGTCCTTGTCCACCCATTCATAGACGCCGGCCGGGCAGTAGCGGGTCGAGGGACCGGCGAAGACGTCGTGCTCGGAACGCTGCTGCAGCGCCATGTCGCCGACGATCAGGTGCACCGGCTCGTTTTCCTCATGGTTGGTGTTCGATAGGAACACCGAGGAGAGCCGGTCGAAGGTCAAGACGCCGTCCGGCTTCGGATAGGCGATCTTCTGATGCTTGGAGGCCGGCTCGAGCGTCGCATAGTCGGCCTTGCCGTGTTTTAGCGTGCCGAAGGGCGAGAAGCCGAACAGCGTGTTCAGCCACATATCGAGGCCGCCGATTCCGACGCCGACGATGGTGCCGAAGCGCGACCAGAGCGGCTTGACGTTGCGCACCTTCTTCAGGTCCTTGCCGATGTCGCTGCCGCGCCAGGCCTCCTCATAGGACGCAAGCTCGTCATTGGCGCGGCCGCTGGCGACGGCGTCGGCGACATGCTCGGCCGCCAGCATGCCGGACAGCACCGCATTGTGCGAACCCTTGATGCGCGGCACGTTGACGAAGCCTGCCGCGCAACCCATCAGCACGCCGCCTGGGAAAGACAGCTTCGGCACGGATTGCCAGCCGCCCTCGGTGATGGCGCGCGCGCCATAGCCGATGCGCTTGGCGCCTTCGAAGGTGCCGGCGATTGCCGGATGCGTCTTGAAGCGCTGGAACTCCTCGAAGGGCGAGAG
>NZ_RZRX01000046.1:0-31846 GCF_003997405.1 Mesorhizobium sp. M2A.F.Ca.ET.042.01.1.1 | reverse complement strand
GGTCGCCGCCAGCCGCCGCGTCGCAGGCACAAGGCGCGTCGAGCTGGAGATCGGCGGCGAGCGCCAGCGCGTCGAGATCGAGCTTCCGGTCGACCATCCCGCCGCGCAGAAGAGCCGCGTCGCCTTCAGGCCGCGGCGCTGGAAGCTTTTCCCGGGTGCTTGATCGCCGCGCCGGGCGTTATTCCAGCCAGTTCTCGACCTTCAGCTTCCCGATGCGGGCGAACTCGGCCGTGTTGGCCGTCACCAGTGTGGTACCTAACGCGCAGGCGTGGGCGGCGATGAAGAGGTCGTTGTGGCCGATGGTCTCGCCTCTGCCTTCCAGCTCGGCACGGAGCACGCCGTACTCGGCATCAACCGGCACATCGAGCGGCAGGACGGGAAGCTCGGCCAGCAATTCCTCGACCTTCTTGAGCAGGTTGGCCGATCCCTTCCTGGCGCAGCCATAACGCAATTCGGAAGCAACCACGATGCTGGTGCAGACGGCGGCGTCGCCCGCGCGCGCCATAGCGCCAGCAGCCTTGCCGGCCGGGTTTCGGATCATGTCGCTTATGATGTTCGTGTCGAGCATGAACCGCATCAAAAAATGTCCTCGGATTCGACGGGTCTATCCGTGATCTCGGGGAAGTCGTCCTCAGGACCGAGCGGAGGTTCTTTCGCCCATTGGGCAAGCAACGCCGTGAGACCTGATTTACGGACCGGCTCGATGACGAGGCGGTCGCCTTCGCGGCTGATCAGCACCTTATCCCCAGGGAGTTCAAACTCGACCGGGATTCGCACCGCCTGACTGCGGTTGTTGCGGAATAGTTTTGCTTCCTTCGGCGGCGTTGCGCGGTGGTGTCGTGCCATGGGTCATTTCCTTGTATATGCCACATGTATATGCTGCGGCGTCAAAAGGCAATCTTTCACCTCCGAACGGGCCCAATCCGCGTCTTCTCTGGAAAGAAATCCTAACAACCGACTCTTCCGGCGATATCTTTTCTCGCTGCGGTACTATCGCGCCTCGCGCATGTCTGGCCGCACATGAGGGTCACGGTTATTCTCCCGCAATTCGTGGATTTTCCTTGGAGCCTGTTTTCATGAAGCGTCTATTGCTCGGCATCGCAGCTGTTGCCGGTCTCGTCCTCGCGTCCTCCCAAGCCTGGTCGGCCGACAAACTTTTGAATGCATCCTATGATGTCGGCCGCGAGTTGTTCGTCGACATCAACAAGGCCTTCGTCGCCAAGCATCCCGGCGTTACCATCGATCAGTCGCATGCCGGCACCTCCGCGCAGGCGCGCGCTATCGCCGAAGGCCTTGCCGCCGATGTCGTCACCTTCAACCAGGTCACCGACGTCGACTTCCTGGTCAAGAAGGGCCTCGTCTCGGCCGATTGGCAGAAGGATTTTCCGGACAACGCGTCGCCCTTCTATTCCCTGCCCTCTTTCCTGGTGCGCGCCGGCAACCCGAAGCACATCAAGGACTGGAACGATCTGGTGCGTGACGACGTGCAGGTGATCTTCCCGAACCCGAAGACATCGGGCAATGCGCGCTACACCTATCTCGCCGCCACCGCCTACGCCAAGGAGGCCTTCAAGGGCGACGATGCCAAGGTGAAGGAGTTCATCACCAAGCTCTTCAACAACGTTCCGATCTTCGACACCGGCGGCCGCGCCGCCACCACCACCTTCGTCCAGCGTGAGATCGGCGACGTGCTGATCACCTTCGAGTCGGAGACGCGCGGCATCCGCAAGGAATATGGCGACGACAAGTTCGAGCAGGTCACCCCTTCGGTCAGCCTGCTGGCCGAGTTCCCGGTGGCGATCGTCGACAAGGTCGCCGACGAGCATGGCAGCCGCGATCTCGCCAAGTCCTATCTCGACTTCCTCTACACGTCGGACGGCCAGGAGATCGCCGCCGAGAACGGCTTGCGGGTCCGCGACGCGACGGTCGCCGCCAAACACAAGGCCGACTTCCCGGACGTTCGCCTGCTGACGGTGGAGGAGGTGTTCGGTGGTTGGGACAAGATTCAGAAAGAGCATTTCGCCGCAGGCGGGCTGCTCGATCAGGCCTATGGCACCCGCTGAAAGGGTTCCACAATCAGGAAGCGCAAGGAGGCCGGCTTTGCCGGCTTTCTTCTTGTAAGCGGGGCCGCCCGAGTTCGCAGGGGAAATCTCGGTCCCAACGTGAAAAACGTTACGAAGAATCAACGCGTTTGTGCCTAAGCTGCACCGGCAAATTGTTGGGCCAGAGGGCGTTCGACGGTCAAACTGTCATGATTTGCACACAAACAACCGCCAGATGCAGGCGATTGGGGTTTGATGAATTGAATCGGGCATGCTGACCAAAAAAGGCAAATACGGCCTCAAGGCCCTTGTGCATCTTGCCAGCCTGCCGGCTGGCCAGCTTGCATTCGTCAACGACATCGCGGTCGCCAACAACATCCCGAAGAAATTCCTGGATGCGATCCTGGGCGAACTGCGCAATGCCGGCTTCGTCCAGAGCCGCAAGGGCAAGGAAGGCGGCTATCGCCTCGCCCGGCCCGCTTCCGAGATCAAGATCGGCCATGTCGTGCGCGTGCTCGACGGACCGCTGGCGCCGATCCCTTGCGCCAGCCGCACGCAATATCAGCGTTGCGAGGATTGCGACGAGGCGACATGCCAGGTCCGCCACATGATGCTGGAAGTGCGCCAGGCGATCGCCGAGGTGCTGGACAACCGCAGCCTCGCTGCCATGCGCGACGCCGACAACGACGATTTCCCGGCAGAGCTCACTTCGCAAATCTGAAACGGCTCGCCCTCGACAGAGGCCCCTTGGTTGCTTGTCTGCTTTCGACGCAGTAAAGCGGCAGAGCATGATCCCGACCGAAGGTCAGCGAACGCAAAAAGTGGGTACCGGTTTTCGGATAAGATCATGCTCCGTCTAAAAAGTGGAACGGGGCTCTGACGCATGAGGCTGCCTTGGCTTGGCAATTCCCGCAGGGCCAGCCGGCAGCCAACGTCGAACGATATCTATCATACCGAGATCACCGCCGACGTGCCGGTCCCGGAGCGCAACGAAACCGTTCGCTTCTTCAGCCGCAAGGTAATCCGCCCCGGAAAACTGCGCCGCTTCGTCAATCGGGACCTGCGCGAGAGCCTGCTGTCCTGTTTCTATCTTGGCGTCGCGGCGCTGCTGCCGGTCTCGTCGTGGGAACCCATCTGCGGCCGGGTGTCGGGGCTCCGGCGCAAGCGGCATTTCCGCAAGCAGTTCGCCCGCTACGACATCGCGGTGAAGGCGGTGCTCGGCGACACTGTCGACACGCGAAGAATGTTCGAAGCACAGCTTGCCGCCGTTCACCGCCGGCGGCTGACGCTTGCTGCGCATCTCGTTACCGGCTGGCGTTGGTCGCCGGCGATCCGCCTCGAAGGCCTCGAGGCTCTGCACCAAGCCCTGCGCAACGGGCGCGGCGTCATCATATGGTGCGACCAGTTCACGGCGCAGACGATCATGGGCAAGCGCGCCTTGCATGAGGCCGGCGTCGAGGCCCATCAGGTAAGCGCGCGGTATCACGGCCTTTCGCCAAGCGAATTCGGCTTGCGCGTCATCAATCCGCCGCTGGTCAAGGTCGAGAACCGTTTCCTGAAAAGCCGGATCGTCTTCGAGCGCACCGACGCCTATCAGGTCACCACGCGCGTCCAGAAGGTCCTGAAAGCAAATGGCGTGGTGCTGATGACCAACACCATCTATGCCGGCTCCGCCTTCGCCGAGGCCGCCATGGGCGAACGTGGCTGGACCCACCTCGCCTCGGCGCCGGCAAACTTCGCCGCACGCGCGGGTGCTGCGCTGTTTCATATGGCGACGATCGAGACGATCCCTTTCCGCCAGTACCGGGCTATCGTCAGCGAGTTGAGCGCAGGCACGCAAGCGCCCGCATTGCCGGCGGGGGACAAAGCGGCGAAGAACCTTGCGGTCCAGGCGGGATACATCCTCTCGAAACGCGACCATATGCTGGAAACGCTCAAACTCTGTCCGGAGCAGATGATGGCCTGGTCGAGCGCCACGCGGCTGACCGAGCGGCCAACCGAGGCCGCAATCGGCAATGACGGCGCCTGAATCCCCCGAACTGTTCTAACCAGCAATCTCTTTCAAGATATCGCCAACACTTCGCGTCCCGTCGGCCGTCACCGCCCGCTCGTCCGCGGCAGGCTCTTCCAGCGTGGCGAACTGGCTGTCGACCAGGCTTGCGGGCATGAAATGGCCCTTGCGATTGGCGACCCGTCGCCAGGCGGTCTCGCGATCGATCTTGAGGTAGAGGAAGACGACCTCCGGACAAAAGCGGCTCAGCCTGTCGCGATAGGTCCGCTTCAGCGCCGAGCATGCCGCCACCGCTTTCCGCCCATCGGCAACGGAACTCGCGATGCGCGCGCCGATGGCGTCGAGCCAGCCCTCGCGCAGCGCATCCGTCAGCGGCTCGCCGCGCGCCATGCGCGCCACATTCTCCGGAGGATGCAGCCGGTCGCCTTCGATGAAGTCGGCGCCGAGAGCCCCGGCAAGCGCTTCGCCGACGGCCGTCTTGCCGCAACCGGCAACGCCCATCACGACGATGGCCGGCGCCGTCCGAAGATCGGTCATGCGAAGCTGCGGTCTTGCGCTTGCCTCATCCACGGTCAGCGGCTTGCCGGCGCGCGCCCGTAGAGCAGAAGCATGGCGACGATGACGACGCCATAGATGATCTGCCGCCCCGCCTCGGGCATCTGCATGACCGAGAGGATGGATTGCAGGAGCGTGATCAGGATCACGCCCGCCACGGTGCCGAGATACGAGCCGCGCCCGCCGAGGATCGACGTGCCACCCAGCACGACGGCGGCGATCGACGGCAGCAGATAGGCGTCGCCCATCGACTGCGCCGCCTTGGACGCATAGCCGGCCAGAAGCACGCCGCCAAAAGCCGACAGGCCGCCGGAGACGGCGAAGGCGATCAGCACGATACGGCGCGTGTCGATGCCGGAAAGATAGGCGGCGCGCTCGCGATTGCCGATGCCGTAGACGGCGCGGCCGAAGCTGGTGCGGGTCAGCACGAAGACCATCGCGGCACCGATCAGCGCCCAGATGATGACGGCGTTGGGAACGCCCGGGATGGTGAAACCGGTTGCCAGATAGCGCATCGCCGCCGTCGCCGAATCCTGTGGCGAGAAACCGCCCGTATAGACCACCATCAGCCCTTGCGCCACGGCATTGGTGGCCAAGGTGATGATCATCGAGGGAATGCGCAGATAGGCGACGCCGATGCCGTTGACGAGGCCGATCGCGACACCGCACAGGACCCCGAAAGGAATGGCCAAAGCGACGCCGACCGATCCGTAGGCGGCGGCCGCGCAGGCCATCATCGCGCCTGTGGCCACGGACCACGGCACGGACAGATCGATCTGGCCGAGCAGGATGACCAGCATCATGCCGGTGGCGATGACACCGAGGAAGGACGCGACCTTCAACTGTTGCAGCAGATATTCCGGCGAAAGGAAGCTGCGCGAATAGAGGCTGCCGAGCAGGAGCAGGATCACAATGCAGGCGAAGGAGGTGACAACAGCCGGATCGGCGCGTCGCAGAAACTTGGGCATGCGGCCGGCGATGCCGCCGATGGTCGTTTCGCTCACAGGAACCACTCCAGCCGGTTGCGCACCCGAAACAGCGCGAAAGCGCCGAGGCTGACCGCGATCAACAGGATAACGCCCTGGAACAGCGGCTGCCAGAGCGGATCGAAGTCGAAGACGAACAAGAGGTCGCCGATGGTGCGGAAGGCGAGCGCGCCGAAGATCGCGCCGATGGCGCTGCCCTTGCCGCCGAACAGCGAAACGCCACCGAGCACGACGGCGGCGATCGAGAACAGCGTGTAGGCGTTGCCGCTCGCATAGGCTGCCTCGCCCGTATAGGTGAAGAAGGTCAGGAACAGACCGCCGATGGCCGCAAGCAGGCCGGCAAGCGTGTAAGCCAGGAACTTTCCCCTGCGAATCGGCACGCCCGACATGTAAGCCGCCGTCTCCGACGAACCGGCCGCATAAGCGGCGCGCCCGAATTCGGAGCGGCTGAACGGCACCCAGACGACGAGCACGATGACGAGCAGCGCCACGAGGCTCGCCGGCACCACGCCGAAGAAACGCCCGGTCAGGAAATCCGCAAGGTCCTCATTGACCGAACCGCCGGGAACCGGCCGCAAAAGCAGCGCCAAGCCGAAAAAGACGGCGCCCGTGGCTATGGTGGCGACAATCGGCTGCAGCCGACCGTAGATGACGATCGCGCCGTTGACGGCGCCGCAGATGAGCCCGGTGCCGAGCACAGCCAGCACGCCAAACGCCGTCTCCAGGCCGGTGCCGATCACCAGCCATGAAGCCATGCAGTTGGTGAGCGTGAAGATCATGCCGACCGACAGGTCGATGCCTGCGGTGATCACCACCAATGTCTGAGCCATGGCGACGAAGGCCAGCAGCACGCCCTTGTTGGCCGCCGTCTGCACGACATTGGCGGTGAAGCCGGCCGGATGGTTGCCGCTGTAGATCGCGAACATGACGATGAAGATGCCGAAGGCCAGCAGCGTTCCGCGCTGCTCGGCCAACCAGTAACGCCAGTCCTTCACGCGCCTACTCCCTGCCTCGGCCCGGCACCTTCGCCATGGATGTTGAGCGCGCTGGCGATCAGCGCGTGCTCGGTGATCTCGGCGCCGACCAGCTCGCGCTTGACCGCGCCGTCATAGAGCACCAGCACGCGGTCGCAGCAGCCGATCAGCTCGTCATAGTCGGTCGAATAGAACAGGATCGCGGCGCCCGCGTCGGCCAGCTTGCGCATCAGTTGGTAAAGCTCCTGCTTGGTGCCGACATCGATGCCGCGCGTCGGATCGTTGAGCAGGATGATGCGCGGCTGCCGCATCAGCCATTTGGCGATCACCACCTTCTGCTGGTTGCCGCCGGAGAGCGCGCCGACAGGAATGTCGAGACCCGCCGTCTTGATCGCCAAGAGCCCGACCATGTCGTCGATCAGCCGCTGCTCGGCGACGCGATCGATGATGCCGCCTTTCGACAGCCTGTCGAGCGCCGCGAAGGACAGGTTCTCGCGCACCGTCATCGGCAGCATCAGCCCTTCGGTCTTGCGGTCCTCGGGGATCAGCGCCATGCCGATGCGGCCGTGGCTTGCCGCGGTCGGGCTGGCGATCGAAACCGGCTTGCCGTCGATCAAGATCTCGCCTGAAAGGCCGCGCAGCACGCCGAAAAAGGCAAGCAGCAATTCGCGCTGCCCCTGTCCGTCGAGACCACCGAGACCCACGACTTCCCCTGCCCTGACACTCAACGAGATATTGTCCAAGCGGTCGGCCCAGGAGAGGTTGCGCGCTTCGAGAACCGTCGTCGCGGCCGCATCTGGACCGGGTTTCGGCGGGAAGATATGGCTGTATTCGCGGCCGATCATCAGCTCGACCACTTCATTGTCGCTCTTCGAGCCGGCGGGGTAGCTGGCGACGTTGCGACCGTTTCGGAACACCGTGCAATGGTCGGCGAGTTCGGCGATCTCGTTCATGCGGTGCGAGATGTAAAGCAGCGCCAGCCCTTCCGAGCGCAGCCGCTTCAGCACTTCGAACACCTTGGCGACATCCGCCGCCGTCAGCGCCGAGGTTGCCTCGTCGAGGATCAGGATACGCGGTTTGCGGGCCAATGCCTTGGCGATCTCAACCATCTGCCGGCGCGACAGCGGCAGGTCCTTGACCAAGGCGCGCGGATGGATGTCGGAAGCTCCTGCGCGTGCCAGCGCTTCTTCCGCGATGCGCCGCTGCGCCTTGCGGTCGATCATGCCGAAACGCTTCGGCGGATCGGAAATGACGATGTTGTCGGCGACGCTCAGTTCCGGGATGAGCGACAGCTCCTGGAAGATGCAGACGATGCCGGCCTGATTGGCGGCCGCCGGTGAGGCGAAGCTCACCTCGCGGCCATCGAGCGTCATCGTGCCTTCGTCGGGCGCCACGACGCCCGCCATGATCTTGATCAGCGTCGATTTGCCGGCGCCGTTCTCGCCCAGAATGGCGTGGATGCCGCCGGCGGTGACCGTCAGGTCGGCCTTTTCCAAGGCCCGCACGCCGCCATAGCGCTTGGATATGCCTTCCATGCGGAAGAGCGGAGCCGCGCCGTCCATCAGCCCTCCCCGGCCGTTTCGTGTTGAGAACAAGGGGACGGTGCCGCGAGCTCGCCGCGGCACCGTCCGGTCAGACTACTTGTTTTCCTTGGTCTGGCCCATGATTTCCTGCGCGGTGAAATTGATGCCGCAGGTCGGGAAGGAATTGCCGACGAAGAAATTGTCGGACTGGTCCGGGAAGAAATCCTGGCCTGCCTTGAAGTTCGGATCTTCGACGATGGCCAGGGGAAGCTTGACCGACTGCGGCACGACATTGCCTTCGAGTGCCGAGATCGCGGTCTTGATGGCAACCGCCACCTGTGCGGGGCCGGTGCCGGCGGACGAGCATTTCAGTCCATCGGCAGCGTGCGCGGCGCAGAACTTGCGGAAGCCGTTTTCCGTCTCGCCGCCGAACGGCACGAAAGGATGCTTGGCGTCGATCATCGCCTGCACGATGCCGGTGTCGCCGCCCTGCCCCGTGATGCCGTCGAACGGTCCGCTGGTGGCGATGGCATCGGCCGTGGCCTTTTGCGCCACGCCGTCATCCCACTTGCCGACGACCTCCGTGACATTCCACTTCTTGCCCGATCCATCCAGCACCTCGTGGATGCCGTTGTGGCGATCGGTGTCGACCGAGGTGCCGGCAACGCCGCGCACCTCGAGCACTTTGCCGCCATTCGGCACATGCGCGACCAGCCATTTGCCCCAGAGCTCGCCCAGGCCCTTCTGGTCGACATTGACGTTGATGGCATCCTTCGTGTCGAGGATGTTGTCGAAGGCGACGAGCACGACGCCGGCTTCCTTGGCGCGCTTGATGACCGGCCCGAAGGCGGTCGGATTCTGGGCGTTGACGACGATCGCGTCAAAGCCCGAATCGATGAAGTTGTTGATCGCCGAAATCTGCGCCGGCACATCCTCACCGGTCGACACGACCTTGAATTCCTTGAGCTTCTTGGCGACATCCGGCTGCGCCGCGTAGGCCTTGGCCGTCTGGATCATCTGGATGCGCCAGGTGTTGGCGATGTAGCCGTTGGCAAGCGCGATACGGTAAGGACCGTCTTTCTTCGGAAACTTGAAAAACTGCGTGTCGGCCGCCCATGGCGCAAAGCAGTCCGGCTCTGCCGCGGGTCCCTTGACCACTTCAGGTCCGGCAATCGCCGACGAACCCAGCATGACGAATGCAGTGGCGGCAATGACACCGCCAACGAGTGACTTGATCATCGATATTCCTCCCAGTTGCAGTTCTGCTTGTGATGAATCCTGGCGCTCACGGTCGGCACCTCCGCCCACCACACACGCCCACAGGGACGACCACGTCGCCCTGATCCTCCTCTCCCCCTCAGCGTTCCTGGCAATTTAGAAAACTATCATATTATACATAATAAACAAGCAACGACTGTTGCTTATGTATAATAAACAGCCTCTGATCCCACCGAATGTCGATTTTACAGACAAATGGTAGCGCTACCATGATTAACTGTAAAGCGGTGCCTTCGACATTTTTCCCAGGCTCTTCAACGCGCGGTGCTCTCGCGCCGCATGAGCTCGAAACCGAGATCGACGATCCGCTGTTCCGGCCGGTTTCCGGTGATCGCCGCAAGCGCCATGGCGACGGCGCGGGTGCCGATTTCATAGCGGTGCGTGCGCACGCTGGTGATCGAGGGAAACGACACCTGCATCATGTCGAGATCGTTGAAGCCGACAATGCCGATCTGCTTCGGCACGTCGATGGAAGCGCGACGGCATTCGAACAGAACGCCGAGCGCGATATCGTCATTGTTGCAGAACACGCCGTCCAGCGTCGGCATCTTGGCCAGTGCGTCACGGAACAGCTCGCGCCCGAGGCTCACGCTTGACGGCACCGGGGTCGTGGTGACCAGCCGCGGATCGAACAGCCCGGCAGCCTCCATGGCGGCGCGGTAGCCGGCAAGGCGCCGCTGCGAACGCGGATCCATCCTGGCGCCGATGAAGCCGATCTTGTGGTAGCCGGCCTGCAGAAGGTGCTCGGTGGCCGTCCTGCCGCCGTCCAGATGCGAAAAGCCGACCATCATGTCGACCGGGTCCGGCCCGGTCTCCATCACCTGCACCACCGGGCAGCCGGCATTCTCCAGCAGTCGTCGCGCGCCGGGGGTCTGGTCGATGCCGGCCACGATCAGCGCCGCCGGACGTTGCGATCCGAAAACCTGCAACAGCCGCTCTTCCTCCAGGCCGGAATAATGCGTGTTGCCGATCTGGATGCGGAACGGGCTGTCGGAAAGACTGTCATAGATGCCGCGCACCACTTCGGCGAAGACGTTGTTGGTGAGCGAAGGCACCAGCACGCCGAACACCTCGGCGCGCGCCGAGGCAAGCGCGCGCGCGTTCGGGTCGGGCACGTAGCCGAGTTCGTCGACCGCTGCCTGGATCTCCCGGCGAAGGTCCTGCGACACCCGTCCGGGCTCGCGCAGCGCCCGCGATACGGTGATCGCGCCGACACCCGCCTTACGCGCGACATCGGCAATGGTCGGACGGCCGCCGCCGCGGCGGGAGCGCGGCTTGGTCAAGGGCGAGCCCCGTGCGGCAAATCCCGCCCGCTGCGCGCCCGCAATGCCATTGACCTTGGTGTCGCCATCTCGCAGTCCGCGTTCACTGGCCTTGGCGTCGCGCAGCCGCGATTTGTTGTCAAGCCGAGCGTATTCCCGGAAATGCCGGCACGCGCCGTCAGGCCACGACGATGACGCTGCGTCTTGCCTTCCAGAACACCAGAAGCATCACCAGGATGTTGAGCAGGTTCCAGGCAATCCCGTTCAGGAAGGCAGCCGAATAGGAACCGGTGAGGTCGTAGATCCAGCCCGACATCCAGCCACCGATAGCCATGCCGAAAATGGTCGCCATGATGACGATGCCCACGCGTTGGCCAGCCTCCTTGGCGGGCATGTATTCCCGCACGATGATCGCATAGCAAGGCACGATGCCGCCTTGCGACAGGCCAAACACCAGCGAGACAAAGTAGAGCGAGGCAAGCCCGTCGAAGGGAATGTAAAAGAACAGCGACAGGCATTGCAGAACCGAACCGATCAGCAAGGTCCTCACCCCGCCGATCCGATCGGCGACGAAGCCGGAAGCAAGGCGGCTGACCACGCCGGCGGCCATCATGATCGAAAGCATGTCGGCGCCATGCGCGACGCCATAGCCGAGGTCCAGGCAATATGCGACGATATGCACCTGCGGCATCGACATCGCCACGCAGCAGCCCAGACCAGCTATCACCAGCAGCATCTGAAGTGCCGCCGGCGACAATGCGATCGGCTGGACCGGGCGCGTGCCTGGCGAGCCTGCGACAACCGCTGGAGCACGCCGGCGCAGCATCAGAACCAGCGGCACCATCGTCGCCAGGCACGCGATGCCGATCGCCAGATAGGTGAAGCGCCAGCCCTCCGCCCGCATCAGCGGCGGTATGATCGCCGGCCAGACCGTTCCGGCGAGATAGCTGCCGGACGCAGCCGTAGCCACCGCAACGCCACGCCGGCGATTGAACCAGTGCGAGATGTCGGCGATCAGCGGTCCGAAAATAGCCGATGTCCCCAACCCGATCAGCAAGCCTTGGGCGAAGGTGAACTGCAGGATTGAACCGGAGAGCGACGCAAGCAGGAAGCCGGCAGCCAGCGCCGTTGAGGAAGCAAGCGCCGGGATCCAGTAACCGACACGATCGATGGCGCGCCCGACCAGCACATTGCCGGCAGCGAAGCCGACCATGGTCGCAGTGTAAGGCATCGAGGCCGCCGCGCGATCGACGCCAAACTCGGCCTGGACCGCCGGCAGAACGACGACCACCGCCCACATGCCGACGCCCCCAATGGTCGCCAGCAATACGGAAATGGCCAGCCTCGTCCAGGCATAAGCGCTGTCTATGCCCGGGGGCGCTGCATTGCTGGAGATCGTCGTCAAGGCGTTCCTGTCCGCTGTTCTCGAAGTCGGCGGTTCGCCTCCACTATCGGCGCATTTGCCGGGCCGAGCAGCGCCACGACCGGCGAATCCGTGGCACCAGAACCGGGAACCCCTCTCATTTCCTGGAGTTTTGCCTCAGAGCAATTCCAGGAAAAATGTCTAACGCTTTTCCGTCCGGAATTGCTGGAAACAAAGAGATGGAGCGGTTCGGCGGCAAACCGGTGAACCGCTCTGGCAAGGAGTTTCGCCATGACCGCAAAGAAGAAATGGTCGGCCGACGTGACCGAGCACAGCGATGCGCTGGATCTCGAGGAGCACGTCTTCGAATCCGACGACGCCAGGAAGATCGCCGCCTCGCTGAAGCGTTCGGCCGAGCACAGCGACCGCCGCAAGGCGGAGCCGTTCCAATCCGCCATGTCGATGCTGAATTTCTACATCAACCGCGCCGGCAGGAACCTGCCTGATGAGCGCAAGAAAGTGCTGGAAAAGGCAAAGGATGAGCTGCGCGTCGCGTTCGGCCGCGAGAAGCAGGATTAAGGGTTGCTGGGAGCGGCTGGCATCAGTTCCTCGACACAGGGATCTTGAAAGATTGCAGACTTGTCGGGGAACGCCATCCGTCGGGGCAGTCAACGCAAACGCTGGCGATGAGCTGGAGGCTTCTGAACCTCGTCATTCTAGGGCGGAGCAAGGAGCGAAGCGACGCGCGCAGACCCTGGAATTCATTCCGTTACCTGGACCGAAATGCGCAACGGTCCAGAATTTCTGCGACCGCCGCGGCGCTTCCAGGTCACGGCATGGATCCTCGGGTCTGCGCGCGTCGCTTCGCTCCTTGCTCCGCCCGTGGATGACGACCGCGATAGGCGTCTCGGCCAATCGCCAAGCGATGCGATCTGCCAACGCACGCATGGTTAGCGGTCAAAGTTTCTGTGCTGGAAAACTGGCCCAGTACAAGACCTTAACGGGACTCAATCACTTCGTCGGTATTCGCCAGCAGCTTGCGGACCGCGTTGCGCGCCGCATCCGGCCTCTTCAGGCGGATATTCCTCTCGATCGCCTCGTGCAGCTTCTGGACATGCTGCAGATCGTCCAATTCGCGCGTCGTGTAGGCGAAGAGATGGTCGAAGGCGGATTCGATCAGCACGCCCAACGGCACCAGGAGGTCGTTGCCCGAGGCCCGCAGGATTGCGAGGTGGAAGCGCGTGTCGGCGCGGGTTCGCTCCTGCAGGTTGGTGGCCTCGCCCATCTCGCGGCAGGCCTGGCTGATCTCGGCCATCTGCTCGTCGGTGCGCCGCATCGCCGCGAAGGCCGTCGCCTCCGGCTCGATGATGTGGCGGAATTCCTGCACCGTCTTCAGGAAAACCTCGCGATCCGGCGACGTCGCGTACCAGGCGAGCACGTCGCGGTCGAGAAGGTTCCAGCGTTCCTTCGGCTCGACCCAGCTGCCGATCTTCGGCCGCGACGCCAGAAGGCTCTTCGCCATCAGCATCTTGATCGCCTCGCGCACCGCGGAGCGGCTGACGTCGAAGGTCTCCGACCATTTCGCTTCATTGGGCAGGATGGTGCCCGGCGGATAGTCGCCGCGCACGATGCGAAGCCCGATCTCGCTGGCCAGAGAGGTGTGCACGCTGGCGCCGGGGATGCGTGGCGCGTCTGCCCGGCGGAAGCCGGCCGGACGCTCCGCGGCCGCCGTCTTCATCGGCTTCTTTTCGTTATTCGGCTTCGCGTCCCGCATAGGTCCACAAAATCCCGTTTTCAGAGCCTGTCAAGCACGGCAAACCCGCTTTGCCACAACCTGCTAAGATGTGCACAGATCACCCCGCTCTTGGCCTCGCCTTAGGCCGTTTTGACGTATTTGCGCCAGCTGTGCTCAGGTCGGAAGCCGAGCACGTCGCGCGCCTTGCGGTTCGAAAGCAGCGTTTCATATTCGCCGAGTTCGGCCTTGACTGGCACGCCCGGATAGAAGCGCTTCAACAGCTCCGCCGTCGGCAGGTCCGACGAGGTATCGTCATTGGCCGCGTTGAACACCTGGTAGCCAAGGCCGTCCTTCTCGATGGCGCGCAGGGTGATCTGGCCGAGGTCGCGCGCGTCGATGTAGCTCCAAGCGATGCGCTTGCGGAAGCCGGGATCGGCGAACCATTTCGGGAATAGCGAATATTCATGCGGTTCGATGACGTTGCCGATGCGCAGCGCATAGATGTCGGCGCCGCTGCGCATCGCGAAGGCTCGCGCCGTCTTCTCGTTGACGATCTTCGACAGCGCGTAGGAGTCCATCGGGTCAACGTCATACTCCTCGTCGAGCGGAAAATGCGTGGGATTGCGCGGCTCGTTGGCAAAGACCAGCCCGTAGGTCGTCTCCGAAGAGGCGATGATGACCTTGCGGATGCCGAGCTTCACCGCCGCTTCGATGACATTGTAGGTTCCCATCGCGTTGATGCGGAACACCTCGTTGTCCGGCGTGATCATGATGCGCGGGATCGCCGCGAAATGCACCACCGCGTCGACCGGCTGGGCCCTCAGCGACGGATCGAATTCGTGCAGGCCCATATAGCTCGACAGCGCGTTGAACACCTGCCCGCTGTCGGTGATGTCGGTGATCAGGGTGCGCACCTTCGGACTGTCGAGCGGCCTGGTGTCGATGTTGAGGACCTGGCAGCCATGTTCGACCAGATACTGAACGACATGCCGGCCGGCCTTGCCGCTGCCGCCGGTGAACATGATCCGCTTCGTCATTTTGCTCTCCACAAGGCTCGGGAATTATGTGTATTGTCAGACAATAAGGTATTCCGCAATCGCTTGCCAACCGCGATCCGCGGAAACCTTCTCGACAAATGCCCGCCGCGCGGGCGCGCCCAGCACCACGAAAGACAGGGAAGAGACGACATGAGCACCACCGCTGCCCGCGAGAATATCGGTTTCATCGGCCTAGGCCTGATGGGGCACGGCATCGCCAAGAACATCGTCGACAAGGGCTATCCGCTGACCTTCCTTGGCCGCAAGAACCGCAAGCCCGCGGAAGACCTTTTGGGACGAGGCGCCAGGGAAGCGGCCACCTCCAAGGAGGTGGCGGCGGCTTCCGACATCGTCTTCGTCTGCGTCACCGGCTCGCGCGAGGTGGAGGCGATCATCCGCGGCCCCGGCGGGCTGAAGGAAGGTCTCAGGAAGGGCTCGGTGGTCATCGACTGCTCGACCTCCGATCCGGTCTCGACCGTGGCGCTCGCCGCCGAGCTCAAGGCGCTCGGCATCGACTATGTCGACGCGCCGCTCAGCCGCACGCCGAAGGAAGCCTGGGAAGGCACGCTCGACGCCATGGTCGGCGCGCCGGACGCGGTGTTCGCCAGGTTGAAGCCGGTGATCGAGACCTGGGCCGGCCGCATCGTCCATATCGGCGACACGGGCGACGGCCATCGCATGAAGCTGCTCAACAACTTCGTCTCGCTGGGCTACGCCGCGATCTACTCGGAGGCTCTGGCCCTGGCGCAGAAGGTCGGCATCTCGCCGTCGCGCTTCGACAGCGTCATCCGCAACGGCCGCATGGATTGCGGCTTCTACCAGACCTTCATGCGCTGGACCTTGGAGGGCGACCGCGACGCGCACAAATTCACCATCGCCAATGCCTTCAAGGACCTGACCTATCTGGAATCGATGGCGGGCGCGGCCGGCATCGCCAACCCTCTCGGCAACGCCACCAAGAATTCCTTTGCGACAGCCCATGCCGCCGGTCCCGCCGAACAATATGTGCCGATGCTCGCCACCCATATCGGCAAGCTCAACGGCGTCGACCTGACGCCTTCGAAGGACGGCGTGAAGCAGAAGATCTGAGACCAGTTCCTGAAAAAGCGCGGGAGCGCCTTGTGGGCGCCCCCTCGTTTTTTCGACGGTTCCGATGCAGCCTACTTCTGGATGCAGGTGTCGGCGGTTTCCTTGGTGCATTCGTCGAGGCCGGTGAAGACCGGATCGTCGACCTTCTTGCCGCCGATCAGGTCGAGCATCACCGAAGGCGCCTTGTAGCCCATTTCGAACGGCCGCTGGCCGACCAGCGCGGTCACGAGGCCTTCCTTGGCGATCGCCACCTCGTCGCCAATCGTGTCGGCGGCGCCAATGACGAACTCGTTCTTGGCGATCTTGTCGGCCATCGGCTTGAACAGGTCGCGATAGGGCTGCGGAGCGCCGAACAGCGGCCAGCCGCCCATGATGCCGAAGGCGTCGAGCTTCGGGTTGGCGGCAAGGATGTCGGTCATCGCCTGCACGCCCTTGGCGCCGTCGTCATTGGTGAAGACCGGGCAGCCGGGTGCTTCGGTCCAGCCGCCTTCGCCGGCAAGTGCCGCGAGGCCTTCCTTGCCCGTCAGCGCGTCGCGCATGCCTTGCGCGCGGCGCAGGATGTTGTCGGCCGCCGGATTGCCCTCGATGGTGCAGATCGTGCCGCCATTCGGCTTGGCCTTCTTGATGTACTCGCCGATCTTCTTGCCCATCAGGTAGTTGTCGGTGCCGAGATAGGTCTTGCGAAGGGCGGCGTCTTCCTTGGTAAGGTCGGCGTCGACCGTCATGATCGGAATCGACGGATTGGCGCTCTTGATCGTCTGCGCGATCAGCGGCGCGTTGGACGGCGAGATCGCCATCGCGACCGTGTCAGGCTTGCTCAGCATGTCCTGCACGATCTGCGCTTCACCCGCCTCGTCCGAGGTCGATGCCGGGCCGGTATAGAAGCATTCATATTCCGAGCTGGCGTTTTCCTTGTTCCATTTCTCGCAGCCTTGATGGATGGCTTCGAAGAACGGATTGTCGAGACCCTTCACTACGATGACGAGCTGTTTCTTGGCCAAAGCCGGCCCGGCGCCCAACGCCATTGCGGCGACGGCGGCAAGCAAAAGTGTTTTCCTCATGTCAGTCCTCCCTTGAAACAGACGGACACCGCGTGCCCGCCACACCGATCAGACCGGATGCGCAAGAACGATGTAGAGCATCTTTCCAATGCTCGTGTTCCGGGCCGGACTGATAAGCATTTGCCGATCCGTTTGCGCCAATACTGCCGCAGCCGAATCCTTGATCGTCAAGCCATTTGCCCCTTCCGCCCTATGCGCGCTCGGTGGGCAAATTATTCCTCCGAGGCTAGCTAATATCGGCTTTTCGCCAACGGTCAATTCCTATTTGTCCTACAAAACCGATTTTTTGTCGAGTCTCGAAATTAATCGTCAGACAATTGATTGACGGCTTTGCCGGCTTTTGCCTAAATGCGTGTATCGCGCCGTTCGTGAGGAGATGGACGGGCGAAACGCAAGCGCTGCTGGCAAACCGGCAAACTGCTGCGTCAACATGGGGAGGCTTAAGGCTGGTGTCGGTTCTCGAACTCGCCAACATCTCGAAACATTTCGGCGCCATCCAGGCGGTCAACGACGTCTCGTTCTCGCTGGAGGCCGGCGAGGTCGTCGGCCTGATGGGCGACAACGGCGCCGGCAAGTCGACGCTGGTCAAGATGATCGCCGGCAATTTCCGCCCAAGCCATGGCACCATGCATCTGGAGGGCAAGGAGATTGTCATGCACAAGCCGGCGGAGGCCCGCCAGCACGGCATCGAGATCGTCCACCAGGACCTTGCGCTGTGCAACAATCTGACGGCCGCGGCAAACGTCTATCTCGGCCGCGAGCTGCGCCGCGGCATCGGCCCGTTCCGCATCCTCGATTATGCGGCGATGTACAGGCGCGCCGGCCAGCTCTTTGCCGAGCTGAAATCCGAGACGCGGCCGCGCGACCTGGTCAAGCAGATGTCGGGTGGCCAGCGCCAGGCGGTGGCGATCGCCCGCACCATGCTGTCGCAGGCCAAGATCGTGCTGATGGACGAGCCGACGGCGGCGATCTCGGTCCGGCAGGTGGCCGAGGTGCTCAACCTCATCCGCCATCTGCGCGACCAGGGCATTGCGGTGGTATTAATCAGCCACCGCATGCCCGACGTGTTCGACGTCGCCGACCGCGTCATCGTCATGCGGCGCGGCCGCAAAGTCGCCGACAAGAAAATCGCTTCGAGCTCGCCCGAGGAAGTCACCGGGCTGATCACCGGCGCCATCGAACAGGTGGCTTGACTCACGGATTTGAACGGGTGGCGTGACGCACGGTGTTCCGCGTCCCACCTCAGGAAAGGTCGACAATGGCAGTCACCCTTGACCAGACGATCGCGCAGAAGCAGCACACCTTCCTGTCGCGGCTCCTCGCCAACCAGACCTTCTGGGTGGTGATCGCGGTCATACTCGCCTGCCTGTTCCTGTCCTTCGCGACCGATTCCTTCGCCACCTCGAAGAACCTTTTCAACATCACCCGCAACGTCACCTTCGTCGCCATCGTCGCGCTCGGCATGACCTTCGTCATCATCACCGGCGGCATCGACCTGTCCGTCGGCTCGGTGCTTTGCCTGTGCTCCATGGTGCTCGCCGTCACCATGCATGCCGGCTATTCGATCGAGATCGGCATCCTGGCCACGATCGTAACCGCGCTCGCCATCGGCGCCTTCAACGGCGTGCTCATCGCCTATGTCGGCTTTCCGCCTTTCGTGGTCACGCTCGGCATGCTCTCGGTGGCGCGCAGCCTTGCCATGGTCGCCTCGAACAACACCGTGGTCTTCCAGTTCGGGCCGGACCACCAGAAGCTTCTGGCGTTGGGCGGCGGCGCCTGGGTCTTCGGCATCGCCAATCCGGTGCTCTACATGATCATCCTGGCGCTGATCACCGGCTTCATCCTGCGCTGGACCAAGTTCGGCCGGCACATCTTCGCCATCGGCGGCAATGAGCACGCGGCGACGCTGACCGGCGTTCCGGTCAAGCAGATCAAGGTCGCCGTCTACATGATCTCGGCGCTGTCAGCGGGGCTCGCCGGCATCATCCAGACCGGTTGGCTGGGCGCCGTCACCACCAATCTCGGCACCGGCATGGAGCTGCAGGTCATCGCCGCCACCGTCATCGGCGGCGCCAATCTTGCCGGCGGCGTCGGCACCGCGCTCGGCGCCATCGTCGGCGCGGCCTTGATCGAGGTGATCCGCAACAGCCTCGGCCTGCTTGGCATCAACGCCTTCTGGCAAGGCACCTTCATCGGCGGCGCGATCATCCTGGCGGTGCTGTTCGACCGCATCCGCAACTTCAGGCGCAGCGATTAGCTCCTATCGCCCAGTCTGAAAATCGGTCCGGACGGCCGATGCGAGTCGGCCATCATTCCCGCCCGCCTTGACGCAGCCGCACCCCCGCCGCACTATCCTCCGGCAGGCGAAGGGAGGCCAGTCGCCTGCGGGAGGAACGATACCCATGACGGACGCGATCAGGCTCTACTGGGGCCGGTTCGGGCATGTTTCCGTGCTGAATGTCGCCAACGACTTCGTCACCCATGCCCATGGCGAGGCGCATCTCATCATCTGGCTGGAAGGCACGGCAGGCGAAATGACCATCGGTCGGGAAACGGTGCGGCTTGGGCCCGGCACCGCGGCGGGCATCAACTCGTTTCAGCCGCACAGCCACGCGCTGTCGCATGACGGCAGGCCCGGCCTGTTCCTGGCTTTTTACATCGACCCGGACTGGGCGCGTCGCCGCCGCGACCTGCCCTCCTCGGCGCCGCTGTTCACACAGGCCGCGATCACGCTGGAGCCGTGGCTGCACCACGCGGCGGCGAACCTGCTCGATCATCTGACCGACAATGAGAGCATCGACGACGTCGCCAATTACGAGATCGAGCGTTTCATCGATTCAGTGCTCGACGCAGCGGACGCTTCGTCGCCGCAGATAGCCCGTGCGCGGATCAATACGATGCTCGACTTCCGTGTCCGCAAGGCGATCCAGCTGATGAAGGCCAATGTCTGCGAGCGCATCTCCTTCGACGATGTCGCCCGTTCGGTCGGGCTCTCCCGGCCGCATTTCTTTGCGCTCTTCAAGGAACAGACCAACCTGACGCCGAACGTCTACTGGAACACGCTGCGCATGGAGGAAGCCGTGCGCCAGTTGCAGTGGTCGCAGGAACCGCTGATCTCGGTCGCCTGCAATCTCGGCTTCACCACCCAGGGCAATTTCTCGCGCTTCTTCCGCGACCATGTCGGCGTGCCGCCGACGCTCTATCGTGAAGCCGCTCGGGCGACGGCCTGAGGCGCCTGTTTTTCCGCTGTTTATCCGACTGTATGATACGCCTTCGAGACGCATTGATAAGCGCAAGCTGACCGACAGCCGTAGCCTTCTCCCGATCTTTGCAAGGGAACCAGTCTATGGCGAAAGTCACGATTTCCAGCGTCATCGACGCGCCGGTCGAGCAGGTCTGGGCGCGCATCCGCGACTTCAACGGCCTACCGGACTGGCATCCGCGCATGGTGGAAAGCCACATCGAGGATGGCAAGGACGCCACCACGATTGGCTGTGTGCGCAATTTCAAGCTGGTCAGCGGCGCGACACTGCGTGAAAAGCTGCTCGACTTCTCCGACGAGAATTTCCTGGTCAGCTACTCCATCCTCGAAACGCCGCAGCCGCTCACCAATCACAGGGCGACGCTGCAATTGCGGCGCGTCACTGACGGCAACCGCACCTATGCGGAATGGACGGCGAGCTTCGACGCCGCGCCGGAGGAGGCCGACAAGCTGGCCGAGGGCATGGGCGCAAACGTCTTCCAGGGTGGCTTCAACGCCCTGAAGGCCCATTTCGCCGGCAACAGTTGAACCGGGGAGCGCGCCATGTCGCTTGCGCTGCAGACTTTTTCGAGCGTGAAAGACGCCAACGCCGCGCTGCAGGCCGCCGGCACACGTTATCTCGGCGGCGGCACGCTTGTGGTGCGCGCGGCCAATGAAGGCGATGTGTCCACCTCCAGCCTGATCCGCGTCACCGATCCTGGCCTCTCGCAAATCACTGTTGCCGGCGGCAAGGTCCGGCTCGGTGCCTCCGTCACCATGGCCGCGATTGCCAGCCATCCCGAGCTTGCCGCGCTCGGGCCGGCCGCGCGCGCCGTCGGCGGGCCGGCGATCCGCAACATGGCGTCCGTCGGCGGCAATCTGTTCGCCCCTGCCCCTTACGGCGATTTCGCCGTGGCGCTGCTGGCGCTGGACGCGACAGTCGTTACCGAAGACGGCGAAACGCCGATCGAGACCTTCCTGGCCAGCCGCGACACCATCCGCGCCGTCGTCACTGCTGTCCGCTTTGCATTGCCCAAGGCGGAGAGCTTCCGCTTCCTGAAAGTGTCGCGCGTCAAGCCGAAGGGTGTGTCGGTGCTGAGCATCGCCGCGCTTCTGGAACTTGCGGCCGACGGCACGGTGAGCTCGGCGCGGATCGCGCTGGGCTGCATGGCCGATCGCCCGATCCGCGCCACCGCGGCGGAGAAGGCGCTGCTCGGCTGCAAGCTCACGCCGCAGGAAATCGCGCCGGCGCTTGCCGCCGCTGGCGAAGGCATCGCGCCGATCACCGACCCGATCGCCAGTGCCTGGTATCGCGCCGAGGTCCTGCCTGTTCATCTTGGCCGGCTGTTGTCGAATTAATCCGTGGGGGACGCGCGTCTGTTCGGTTCATCCGGGCAGGCGCGCATGGAGGAAAAATGGCGAAGGTCCCGGTTCAATTCACGCTCAACGGCTCCGAAAAGGCCGAATTCATCGAGAGCGGCACGACGCTGCTCCACGCGCTCAGGGACAAGATTGGCGACACCTCGCCCAAGGGCGGCTGTCATCAGGGCACCTGCGGCGCCTGCTCCGTCATCATTGACGGTGAATTGCGGCTATCCTGCCTGACGCTGGCCGAGACCTGCAACGGCGCCGACATCAAGACCATCGCCGGGCTTGCCGAAGGTGGCGTGCTGCATCCGCTGCAGCGCGCCTTCCTCGATGCCTTCGCCACGCAATGCGGCTTCTGCACGCCGGGCATGATCATGGCGGCAAAAGTGCTTCTCGACCGCACGCCGAACCCCAGCCGCGAGGACGTGGTCGAGGCGCTGTCCGGCAACATCTGCCGCTGCACCGGCTACGAGCCGATCATCCAGGCGGTGCTGGTTGCCGCGCGCGCCAACTCGCAGAACGCCGCTTGAGGGAACGAGCCATGGAACTGCGCAAGGATTATTTCGCCGATGTCCGCAAGGACGGTCTCAACGAGATCGGCCAGCCGCGGCCGCGGCTCGATTCGCCGGGACACGTCACCGGCAAGACCGCCTATTTCGCCGACCGGAACTTCCCGGGCATGCTGCATCTGAAGATGGTGCGGAGCCCGCATCATCATGCCCGCATCCGCTCGATCGATACGTCGGAAGCGGAAAAGCATCCGGGCGTCGTGCGCGTGCTGACCGCCAAGGACGTGCCGCACAATGTCTACACCATCCTGATCCTGATCCAGGTGGGTCCCGAGGACGAGACGGTGCTTGCCGACGGCAAGGTGCGCTGGAAGGGCGAGGCCGTGGTGGCGGTGCTGGCCGAGACCGAGCGCGCTGCGCAGGAAGCCGCCGCCAAGGTCAAGGTCGACTACGAGGTGCTGCCGGCGGTCTTCGACATGGAGGAGGCGCTGAAGCCCGGCGCCCCCTTGGTCAACGAGTATCACGGCCAGAACTATTATCTCTATGACAGCGGCGAATGCCGCAAGGTGCGCTTCGGCGATGTCGAGGCGGGCTTTGCCCAGGCCGACCACATCCTCGAGCAGTCCTACCAGTCCTCGCCGATCGAGCACGCGCCGACCGAGACGACGGGCTGCGTTGTGGCGCCCGAAGGCAATGACCGCTTCACCTGCTACACCAACACGCAGGCGATGTTCTTCACCCTCGACAACGCCTCGATCATATTGCAGATGCCGGGCTCGAAGCTGCATTTCGTCGGCGGCACCGTCGGCGGCGGCTTCGGCGGCAAGGTCGATGTCATCGTCGAGCCGATCGCCATTCTCGGCGCCAAACTCACCGGACGCGCGGTCTCCTTCGTCTACAGCCGCGAGGAGGAGATGCAGATCTCCTCGCCGCGCGCGGCCGAGAAGATCGTCATCAAGGACGGCGTCATGAAGGACGGGCGCATCGTCGCGCGCAAGGTGACCGGTTACACCGATGCCGGCGCCTATTCGCGCCACTCGCCCTATGGCGCGCAGAAGGGCGCGGCCCACTATCCCGGCCCTTACACGATCCCGAATGTCTGGATCGACACCTATTGCGTCTACACCAACCGCACCCCTTCGTCGGCCATGCGCGGCTTCGGCGTCACCATCGGCGACTTCGCGCTGGAAGTGCAGATGGACAAGCTGGCGCGGCTGATCGGCATGGATCCGCTCGAATTCCGCTTCATCAACGCCTATCGCGACGGCGACATGAAGGCGCATCGCCAGCCGACCGAGGGTGCGGCGCTGATCGAATGCATGCAGGAAGCCTCGCGCGCCGCCAACTGGCCGATGGCCGAGAAATACATGGCGATGTCCTCCTACAGGAAGGGAGCCTGAGATGGCGATCCGGCGTGGACGCGGCGTCGCCGCGATCAACTATCCGACCGGCATGAACCTCGGCGGCGACCCGACCCAGGCGTTGGTCCATTCGACGCCGACCGGCAATTTCATGGTCACGCTCTCCAGCGTCGATCTCGGCCAGGGCATGAAGCAGATCATGGCGCAGATCTGCGCCGAGACGATCGGCGTGCCGACCGACCGCGTCGTCGTCGACACTGCCGACACCGACACCGGCCCGCACTGCATGGGCACCTTCGCCTCGCGCGGCACGCACCGCGCCGGCAATGCGGTCATCCAGGCAGCCAAGGAAGCTCGCCAGGTGATGCTGGAAGTCGCGGCTGAGGAGCTCGAGGTGAACGCCTCCGACCTCGAGACCGACGGCCAGGGCAACATCCAGGTGAAAGGCGCGCCGCAGAAATCGATCTCGATCTTCGATGTCGCGCTGTCGGCGCATTTCAAGCGCGGCCGCTCGATCTCGGGTCGCGGCATGTTCCTGATCCCGCGCTCCTATCCGGAGAAGGAGACCGGCGCGATGAAGCCCTCGACCTGCTATGCCCATGCCTGCACCGTGGCCGAGGTCGAGGTCGACGACGAGACCGGCGAGGTGACGGTGCTTACCGTGAAGAACGTCTTCGAGATCGGCCGCGCCCTCAACCCGAAGATGGTCGAGCAGCAGCTGGTCGGCGGCTCCTGGATGGGCATCAGCCATGCGCTCTACGAGACGACCGAGCCTTATTATCCGAACCGCGACCATGGCGGCACCGACTTCAACCAGTATCTGATGCCGGGTCCCGGCGACCTCGCCGAGACCGAGATCATCGTGCTCGAGCGTCCTTCCGCCGACGGACCGTTCGGCGCCAAGGGTCCGGGCGAGATGTGCGCCAACCCGCAGATCCCGGCGGTCGCCAACGCCGTCTTCGACGCTGTCGGGGTGCGCATCGACACGCTGCCGATCACGCCCGAACGCATCCTGCGCGCACTGAAGGCGCAAGCGGCGGGCTGAGGGAGATGGCCAGCGCCGACGTCGTCGAGGTCGCCGCTTCGCCAGAGGCGATAGCCGAGCGCCTTGCCGCCTCGCGCTATTTGGCCGACGACAGCCTCGCGACAGCTATCTTCCTGGCGATCCGGCTCGGCAAGCCGCTGCTGCTCGAAGGCGCGCCGGGCGTCGGCAAGACCGAAGCCGCCAAGGCCGTGGCCGAGCTGCTCGGCCGCGAACTGGTGCGCCTGCAATGCTATGAAGGCATCGACGCCGGGCATGCGCTTTACGAATGGAACTACCAGCGCCAGCTGCTCGCCATCCGCCATGCCGGCGAGCACGAGATCGACATCTATGACGACCGTTTTCTCATTGCCCGGCCGCTGCTGCAGGTGCTGCGCGCGCCGGAACGACGCGTGCTGCTGGTCGACGAGATCGACCGTTCAGACCACGAGTTCGAGGCGCTGCTTCTGGAATTCCTCTCCGACTTCCAGATCAGCATCCCCGAACGCGGCACGATCCGCGCGGCGACGCAACCGATCGTCATCCTGACTTCGAACCGCACGCGCGAGCTGGCCGAGGCGCTACGCCGGCGCTGCGTCTATCATTGGATCGGCTATCCCGACGCCCGGCGCGAGGCCGAGATCATCATGCTGCGCTCGGGCGACGTTGCCGAGGCGACGGCGCGGGCAGTTGCGAATGCCGTGCAGGAGATCCGCGCGCGGCCTCTCGCAAAGCCGCCGGGCATCGCTGAAGCGGTGGAATGGGCGAATGCCGCCACCATCCTCGAAAAGGGCGGCAGCCCATGGCCGGAGGCCTTCCGCCGCGCCATAGGCGTGCTGATAAAGGACGAGGAGGATTTGTCGGCGATCACGCCGGAACTGGGGAGGATTGTCAAGGAGGCGCTGGCGTGATGGGCGACTTCGACAATCCCTTCTCCCCGTTCACGGGGAGAAGGTGCCCCGAAGGGGCGGATGAGGGGCAGCGCCATTCTGGGCAGAAGTCGGCGCTGCCCCTCACCTGCCTGCCGGCATCCTCTCCCCGTGAACGGGGAGAGGAAAGCTTACCTCGCGCCGCCGCGCCTTTCCTCGGCTTCGCCCGACTGCTGCGCCGCCACGCCTTCCCTATCGCCCCCGAACAAACCACCAGTTTTATGCGAGCGGTGACCCTGCTCGGCCCCCGCTCGATGAACGACATCCGCGAGGCGGCGCTTGCGACACTCGCGCCCTCGCCCGATCGCAGCGGCGAATTCGAGGCGCATTTCCGCGCCTATTTCTACGGCGACGCCAAGCCCTTGATAGAGGGCGAAGAGGACGACGAGACCCGCGTCAAGGACGATCGCGGCGCGCGCGAGGAAGAAAGACAAACCATTCGCCAGGAAAAAGGCGGCGAGCTGTCCTCGGCGCTCGAGCAGCTGAGCAGCCGCGATTTCCAGCGCGACGCCGATGGCCTCAGCCCGTTCCGCCGCAAGCTCGTATCCGCCCTGCCCGCCCGCCGCTCCTTCCGCACCACCCGCACCCACTCGCGCGGCACGCTCGACCTCAGGCGTTCGCTGAGCGAAATCGTCAGCGCCGATGGCGACATACCCTCGCCGCTGCTGCGCCGCCGGCAGGCCGTGCCGCGCAAACTGCTCCTGCTCATCGATGTCTCCGGCTCGATGAAGCTGCACACGGCCGATTACCTCAAGCTCGCGCACGCCGCCGTGCAGGGCGCGGACCGCGCCGAGGTCTTCACCTTTGGCACGCGGCTCACCCGTATCACCTTGACCCTGCGCATCCGCGACCGCGAGCAGGCGCTCGCCCGCGCAGCGGCTCTGGTCGACGATTGGGACGGCGGCACTCGCATGGGGCCGACGCTGCTCGCTTTCCTATCCGTGCCGCGCTTCTCCGCCTTCGCGCGCGGCGCCTGCGTCGTCATCCTGTCCGATGCGCTGGAGCGCGGCGATCATACCGACCTCGAAACCGCGATGCGCCGCCTCAGCGCCCGCGCCTTCCGCCTGTCGCTGGCGACACCGCTCGCCGGCGATCCGCGCTTTCGCCCGGCAACCGCGGCACTGCGGGCAATCCTGCCGGTGCTCGACGATCTGGTCGACGGCTCGTCGATCGGACCCCTGACCGATTTCATCCTGTCGCTCGCCCGCCCCGCCCCGGCTGCCGAGACTATCTGGAAAAAGGTATCGTGATGCAGAAAGCCATCGACGCGCATTTTCACATCTGGCGCCAAAAGGACCAGCCCTGGCTGGTCGGCCCGATGGTGCCGCGCATCTTCGGCCCCTACGAGCCGATCCGCCGCGACTATCCGATCACGGAATTCCTTGAGGACCAGAAAGGCTCGGGCGTCGAGAAGGCCGTCTATGTCCAGACCAACTGGGCCAAGGAGGATTTCGAGAAGGAAGTCGCCTTCCTGCAGAAGACGGCGCAAGAAACCGGTTGGCCACACGCCATCGTCGGCTATGCCGACATGACGGTCGATGACGTTCGCCCGCAGATCGACCGATTGATGAAATACAAGCTGCTGCGCGGCGTGCGCATGCAGCTGCACTGGCACGAGACTCCCGCCTTCCGCTTCGCCGCCTCGGCCGACCAGGTGATCGATCCGAAGGTGCGCGCCAATGTGGCGCGGCTGAAGGATTACGGCCTCTCCTTCGACCTGCAACTCTTTCCCGCGCAGATGAAGGACGGGCTGACGCTGGTCGGCGAGAACCCTGAGACGAATTTCATCCTCACGCATGCCGGCATGCTGACCGGCATGGAGCCGGAAACGACCGAAGCATGGAAGGCCGGCCTGCGCACGCTTTCGGCGGCGCCCAACATCTACGCCAAGCTGTCGGGGCTTGGCACCTTCGTTCACCGCAACGACCCGGAGCTTATCGCCTACATCGTCGACAACGCGATCGATATCCTCGGCAGCGACCGGCTGATGTTCGGCTCGAATTTTCCGATCGAGAAGCTCTGGACCAGCCATGCCGAGCTGATCAACGCGCACCGCGCGGCGGTGGCGAAGCATAGTACAAAGGCCGAGGCGGACATTTTCTGGAATACGGCGGAGAAGGTCTATCGGCCGGTGTAGCGCGACCTCCGCTTCTCCCCTTGCGGGAGAAGGTGGCTCGGCGCGCAGCGCCGAGACGGATGAGGGGTGATGGAAGGAATGAGGCGCCGCAAAAATCAAATGCTTTCAGCATTTTAGTTCCTCAGCGCCTCACTCCGCTGGAACACCCCTCATCCGTCCGAGCTTCGCTCGGCCACCTTCTCCCACAAGGGAGAAGGGAAGTCGGTGCCTCACTTCACCTCGAATTGCGGGTCGACCGGTATCTGCATCGCCGTCACCAGATGGTTCGTCTGCCCGGCGAGCCCGATGATCGACACCAGCTCGCCATGCTGCGCATCGGTCATGCCTTTGGCCCGCGCGGCGGCGGTGTGCGAATGGATGCAGTAGGAGCAGCCATTGGCGGTCGAGACGGCGATATAGATCATTTCCTTGGTCAGCGGATCGATGGCGCTGTCGGCGACCATCACCGCCTTGAGCTGCTCCCACACCCGCTTCAGCGCCGCCGGATCATTGGCCAGCCCGCGCCAGCAATTGTTGACGAAATCGGACTTCCGCGTCGCGCGGATATCGTCGAACACGGCCTTCAGCGCCGGGATTTGCTCGGCCTCGGCGTCGCTGAGGAGTTTCGTGGTGGCCATGGTTCGGTCCTTTCGTTTGAGTCGTTGGGGGAATTCGTTGAATCAAGCGTTGCGCATAGACGGCTAACCCGTTTTTCCAGCTCAATTTTTAGGGCGCGAAAGCACGGGACCGCAGCGGTTGGTCGAAGCACCTCAACGTTGTCATTCTAGGGCGGAGCAAGGAGCGAAGCGACGCGGCAGACCCTAGAATCCATTCCGTGACCTTGGCCAAGGAATACAGCGGCGCAGAAATCTGCACCTGAGCAGCGCTCGAAGGTAACGGCATGGATCCTCGGGTCTGCGCGCGTCGCTTCGCTCCTTGCTCCGCCCGTGGATGACGACATGACGGACGACTCGGCCAATCTCCATGGGTATCGATCCAACCGTGCGATCATCCGTCGTCGCCACACACCCTAGTGCACCGCCGCATACATGATCTTCTCCTCCGTCGCCTCCGCCGGCGAGAACTCCTCGACGATGCGGCCCTGGCGGCAGACCAGGATGCGGTCCGACAGGTTCATGATCTCCGGCAGGTAGGACGAGATGACGACGACGGCGAGGCCCTCGTCGGCCAGCCGGTTGATGATCTGGTGGATCTCGGCGATGGCGCCGACATCGACGCCGCGCGTCGGCTCGTCGAAGATGACGATGCGCGGCTGCTGCACCAGCCCCTTGCCGATCACCACTTTCTGCTGGTTGCCGCCGGAGAGCTCGACCACGCGCGCATTGTCGTTGATCGCCTTGATGTTGAGCGTCTTGGTCCATTCGGCCGAGAGCTGCCGCATTTCCTGCTGGTTGATTACCCAGGCCTTTTCGCGGCCGGCGGCGAGCAACCCGCCGAACAGGTTCTCGGCGATGCCCATCGTCTCGAAGATGCCTTCGCTCTTGCGGTCCTCGGTGACGTAGACGATGCCGTCGGCCACCGCTTCACTCGGCACCAGATAGCGCACCGGCTTGTCATCGAGCTCGATCGCGCCGCCGCGCAAAAAATCGCGCTTGTAGATGCCCGACACGATCTTGAACGTCTCGGTGCGGCCCGAGCCGATGAGGCCGAACACGCCGGTGATCTGGCCTTCGAAGATCGAGAAGGAATTATTGCGCACGATGTTGCTCATCGAGATGTCCTGCACCGAGAGCGCTTTCTTGCCGGCCTTGCGCAGCTTCGCCTCGTCGCGCTGGCGGTAGATCTGCCCCGTCAGCGAACGTCCGACCATGGCGGCGACGATCCTGTCGCGGTCGAAGGCGGAGGTGTCATCGGTAATCACCAGTTCCCCGTCGCGCAAAATGGTGATGCGGTCGGCGATCATCAGCGCTTCTTCCAGCGCATGGCTGATGAAGACGATGGAGACGCCGCGCGCCTTGAGCCTCCGGATCAGCGCGAAGAAATGGCGCTTCTCCTCCGGCGTCAGGGTCGCGGTGGGCTCGTCGAAGATGATGATCTCTGCATTGTGGTGGACGGCGCGCGCGATCTCCACCATCTGCCGCTTGGCGGCGCCAAGTGTGGCCACCATCGCATTGGGATCGACCGGAAAATTCAGCGACTGCAGGAACTGCTGCGCCGAGATGTATGTGCCGCGCAGCCGGTTGAGGAATTTTTCAGTGCCGAGATAGAGGTTCTGCGCTACCGTCATCGACGGCACCAGACTGGTCTCCTGGAACACCATGGCGATGCCGGCTTCAAGTGCTGCATGCGGCGAGGCGTAAGCCGTCTCGACGCCATTGTGGAACATCTTGCCCGACGTCGCATCGACGACGCCGGCGATGATCTTGGTCAGCGTCGACTTGCCCGCGCCGTTCTCGCCGAGCAGCGCATGGATCTCGCCCTTCCTCAGGTCGAACGTGACGTTCTTCACCGCCGGTACGCCGCGATAGGTCTTGGTGACGTTTTCCAGTCGGACGATCGGTTCCATCAGAAACCTCCCGTATCGAGCGCCAGCACGCAGTCGCCGCCTTTCGAGGCGACGAAAAGGCGGCCATCCCGTTCGGCCACGCTGCAGATGCCGTGGCGCGTGCCATTGGCGCGGCTGTGCAGGCTGAATTGCGGCTGCAGGGCCGGGTCGAGCTTCACGACGAGCCCGTAAGAGCGGTTGGGCGACCACGGCTTGTGGATGCCCATGGTGCGGATGCCGCCGCATTGCAGCGGCTCGAGGAAGCTGCGGCTGGAGGCGAGCGCCGGCGCGATCCAATAGGCCGGCGGCACCTGGTCGATCATGTCCTGGCGATAATGCGTTTCCTGCAGCACGAATTCGATCAGCCGGTTGCGCGGCGCGAACAGCGTCAGCCAGGCGCCACCATCGCCGGCCGGCGACAGCCGCGCGGGGTAGCCGGGCAGATGCGTCAGCACCGTCGACCGGTTGCCGTTCGAGCCGTCGAAGCGCACAAGCTGGTGACGCCAGCTTTCGCTCACCAGCACATCGGCGCCGATCGGATGCAGCCCATAGGGAAAGGCGATGTCGCCGGCGATCCGCTGGAAACCGATACCCCCTGGCCCGCAGCGCCACAGCGACCCGGACGCGCCCTTCTTCATCAGGTCGGCCGCCCATTGCGGAGGCAGGTGCTGTGCCGAACCATTGGCCAGCCACAGCGTGCCGTCACCGGCATAGGCCAGCGCGGTGATGCACCTTAATTCGGCTGGCAGCGAAACCTCCTTGCCGGCAATGAGCAGCTTGCCGTTTTCCAATCCGACAGTCAGGTCTCCCTCTGGCGACAGTGCCAGCGCGGTGACGGGAGACTGAAAGACCTCGACCACGACGGGCTGAGAACCAGCCGCGATCGCTAGGACGGCATTGCCGCTGGAGACGAGCAGCCGGCCGTCGGACGTCAGCAGATTGTCCGGCTCGGTCAGTTCGGCGAAGGCCGGCGCGTCGTCCAGCCGCGTGTTGGGACGGAAGGCGCCGTCGAGCGGCGGGATGGTGACCGCCTTGCCGCGAAAGACGTCCAGGATCGGGTCGAGGATCATGGCTTGCCTCCCCAATAGGAGGCCGGGCTGGTCCAGTTCGGGTCGGCGCCCGAAATCTTGTAGCGGCCGATGCGGTTGTTGAGGATGCCGCCGACGAACAGATAGCCCTTGTGCTCGCGCATCGAGGTCACCATCGGATGCGCGTTGCCGGAAAGATCGCCGAGCGTCTCGACGATGCCGCCCTTCTCGTTGAACTTCACCACGCCGCCGGTGTTGATGTTGGGAAACAGCCATTCGTCCTGCGGCAGGCGCCGCGTCATGCGCTTGCGCATGTCGGGATGGCGCAGCGACAGGTCGAAGCTGGGCGTCCTCATGCCGAGCCACGCCATCCAGTAATTGCCGTCCGACGCGCGGTTGATGTTATCGGGATAGCCTGGCATGTCGCGGATGACGCATTCGGCGGTGCCGGCCTTCGGCCCTTCCAGCCAGTAGCGATGCACGCGGCAGGCCCAGCTTTCGGCGAAGAACAGCGACTTGCCGTCATGCGCCATGCAGACCCCGTTGGTGTAGCGGTAACCGTCGAGCAGCGTCTTGGTCGAGCCGTCCTTCGGATCGTAGACCAGCAGGCGTCCGGTGGCGCGGTTCTCGATCGAGTCCAATGCCCAGTCATGCGCGTCATAGCGCTTGGTCGAATCCGTGAAATAGATGCGGCCGTCCGGCGCGATGTCGCAGTCGTTCGGGTCGCGCAGGCGCGCATCATCGACGATCGAGGTCCAGGAGCGCGACGTTTCGGCCGAAAGGCGCCTCACCTCGCGCTCCGGCGAGACCGAATAGAGCCCCATGGCGCCGACGCAGCTGATCAGATTGCC
>NZ_RZRX01000469.1:0-2443 GCF_003997405.1 Mesorhizobium sp. M2A.F.Ca.ET.042.01.1.1 | reverse complement strand
CCCGCCGCCTCCGCAGCCAACAGACGAGGTCTCAATGTACGACAGGATGTTCTTCACCCCGGTCGCCCTTAGCGTCGGCGCCGGCCATAAGCGTATGATCGCCTCGCTGTCCGCCATGCATGAATTCCTGACCGAGTTTCCGCCATCGCGGCGGCGACTGAGCTACGGCGCCGCGGTAAAGGCCTGCGAGGCGGCGCGGGCCGGAGAAATCTCCGCCGAGTCGGCGCGCGATGCGCTGATCACCTTCGCGGTGACCGCCGGCATCCTGTGGCCGTCGGACCAGCCGATCGTCTCGGTGAAGCCGGTCGCGCGCGGCTATGGCGGCTTTGCCGCCTGATTTACGGCAAGACTATCTTCTGAGGCCCGCCGCCTATGAACTGCCCCCGGGTCAGTTCACCTGACGAGAGGCTTTTCCTTGCCGTTATTCGGGCTTGCCGGCGGCCGAGGCTTCGGCGATCGGCGCGGCCGGTTCGGCCGCTGCGACGAAGGGATAGACGAGCTGCCGGTGGTAGAGCTGCGGCACAGGCTCGTCGACACCGTATTTTTCCGGCATCCGCGGCGGCATGAACAAAGTGCCGCCGATCAGGTCGAGAAAGGGCAATTGGCCGGCGAAGTTCTTGTCATAGGCCTCGCGTTCGTTGGCATGGTGCCAGTGATGGAACTGCGGCGAGGCAATCAGCCATTTCAGCGGCCCGAATTTGATGCGCGTGTTGGAGTGGATGAACACCGACTGCCACTGGTAGATCAGCACGTAGATGAGAACCGCCTCGGCGGAAAAACCCAGCGCGAACAGCGGCAGGAACGAAGCCGACTTGGTCAGGATCTGGTCCACCGGGTGCACGCGGTGCGCGGCCAGCCAGTCCATCTCCTCGATCGAGTGGTGGATGGCGTGGAAGCGCCACAGGAACGGCACCGCGTGGAAGGCGCGATGGGCAAGATAGAAGCCGATGTCGGCGATGAGCAGAGCCTCGATCGCCTGCAGCCATACAGGCTGCGACTGGACGGCGGCGGTGAGCGCCTCGGGAACGAAACGCTGCGCCAGCAGCATCGCCGCGCCGACCACCAATACTATGCCGGCCTTGATGACGATGCCGTTGAAGAGCAGGTAGAAAACATCGTTCAGCCAATGGCGGCGCGTCGCCGACTGCTCGCCATGCAGCGGCAGGAGCTGCTCCAGCGGGATGAAGATGAGGGCGATGATCAGCACCGCCTTGAAGTCGATAAGATCGAACACGGTCGCTCGCGGATCGGCTGAGGTCAGCCGCCGACACTAGCCGCCAAAGGATGAACGGACCGTTGATGGCGCCAAGGGACGCCTAAAGCGCGCCGCGATCTTTCAGATTCGCTCCATGCGCTTTAGATTTTTGATCTTACGCATGTCTTTATCCCGAAACCGGTTCCCACTTTCGGGAGACATGCGTTAGTGCATGGTGCCGCCGGCATTGCCAGCCGTCCCGCTGCGCCGGCTCTCGAAGCTCACCTGGTCGCGGCCGTTGGCCTTGGCCTTGTAAAGATGGCGGTCGGCGACCTGGAACATGTCGTGGTAGGTGGTCGGGCCGCTGAAGGCGATGCCGCCGATGCTGACCGAAAGCGGCCAAGGCCGCCCGTCTGGCGCAAACTCGGTCTCGCGGATGCGGCGCCTGATGGATTCGGCGACCAGGAAGGAGCGTGTGGCATCGGCGCCGGGCAGGAAGATCGCGAATTCCTCGCCGCCGATGCGTCCGACGATGTCGGCGCCATGCAGTTGCCCCTTGATCGTCGCGGCGATCAACCTGAGCGCCTGGTCGCCGCAGTCGTGGCCCAGGCGGTCATTGATCGACTTGAAATGGTCGGCATCGACGATCAGCAGCGCGCCGGCGTCGGCGACCGTCTGGTCGCGTGCCTGGTCGAGATAGGCCTCGACCAGCATCGAGAAGGCGCCGCGGTTGAAGACCGCGGTCAAGCTGTCGGTCGCGGCGATGACGCTGAGCTCCTTTTGCGTGATCGCCAGCTGGCGCATCTTCCACATCAGGAAGAACAGAAAGGAGCCGCCGAGGACAAGCGGCAGGAAAAGATCCGTGAGTTTCGCCCACAGCAGCGCCTGCGGCGACAGCGAGGGAAAATTGAAGGAATCGACGAAGAAGGCGACGGCAATGAAAAAGGCGGTGCCGGCGGCGGTGACCACCACGACCCTGCCCCAGCTTGTCGGGGATAAATCGATGCGCATGCCGTTGCTCCCACTGCTACCGGCCTATTGTGGAGCCCGAGCGCAAAGGAAGTCCTAACATATTAGCTTCAATGCAAGTGTGGTTAACAGGCCGTCGGGACCTCCCGTGATGGCAGGCAAGCAGAAAGCCCGCCGCCAAGCGCGGCAGGCTTCCCGACTGGCCGGATGTTCTCGTCAACGCAACGCCAGCCATGGCGGCGGTCGGTTGGGAGATGCCGCAGAGCCTCACTGCCGGTC
>NZ_RZRX01000468.1:0-2457 GCF_003997405.1 Mesorhizobium sp. M2A.F.Ca.ET.042.01.1.1 | reverse complement strand
GCCTTGCGGCGTCGACGTGTCGATCGGATCACGCAGCGAGCGAAAGTGTGCGCCGCGAGCCTCAAGCTGTTCTATGACCTCTAGCAGATGGCTGACCGAGCGGGCGAGGCGGTCGAGGCGGACGACGACGAGAACGTCGCCGGCGGCGATCTCACGCATCAGCTTCGCCAGCACCGGCCGGGAGCGCGAGGCGCCGGAGCCATGCTCCTGGTGAACCATATGACAGCCGGTCGCCTTGAGTTCGTCGACCTGGGCGTCGTTGAGCTGGTCCTCGGTGGAAACCCGGGCATAGCCGATCAGCCAGCGGGAGCGGGGAGGGGGTGTGATCTGGGTGCGTGGATTGGCCATTTGCGGCACATTTTGGGTCGGTTTTTACAAAGTTGCAATGTGTCAGCAAAGGAACCTTTGCAGGTGTGTATTAGAGACCGATTTGCAGGCCCGTGGAGCGCCATCCGGGCATTCGGAGGTGCCCGAGGACTCAGAGAGGGCCAAATCGCGCCCACGGGCCCGCTACGGCCGAGTGAGCCCAAAACTGTCCGTTTCGAGCCCGAACACCCCAAAGGAGCCGCGCCGGAGCACCAGAAACGTCGATTTGGCCTTGTTTGCCGGCGGGCGGAGCGGATTTGATGAGACTACGTGATGCCGAGTCGGAAATAGCGAGACTACGCGACAACGCGCTCGTCTGCGCACTGACGTTAGCCACCAAACCCAAGGAAATTCACATGGTTAGGGAGAGCGAAGGCCATCTGTCGCTTTTACTTCCCAATTTCAATTGAAACGCTAAGGTGAAAATCCTGCTCTTCCGAACCGCTATTCGGCGGCCGAAAGCGGGGGAGGGGAGGGGGCTTTTCAGAGCCCCGACGCCTTGGTGAGATTGACACGAAACCGGTCGCGCCTGCGCTGGTACTTGCGTGTCATCTCGGCGGAGGTGTGGCCGAGCTGTTTCTGGACATAGCGTTCGTCGACCTCGGCCGAGGACGCCAGGCCGGCGCGAAGCGAATGGCCGGCAAACATCATTCCGCGTTCGCCCTCCGGCAGATCTCCACGCACGCCGGCGGCCAGCGCGGTCCGCTTGACGAGGCGGGCGACCTCCTGGTCGTTGAGCCGATCGGCACCAACGGATTTGCCTTGCCCGGTGACGCGCCGGAACAGCGGCCCGTGGGCGATGCGCGCGAGCTTGAGCCAGGTCTCCAGCGCGACCACGGGGCAGGTCGTGTCGGACGAGCCGCGCCCGACCTCGACCTCGCGCCAGCCGGTCTTGCCGCGCAGGCGCAACAGCATGCCCTTGTCGAGGATTTCGATCCAGCCGGAGGAATCCTCGGTCTGGTCGCGGCCGACGTCGAGGCCGACGACTTCGGAGCGGCGCAGGCCGCCGCCAAAGCCCAGCAGCAGCATGGCCCGGTCGCGCAGGCCGCGCAGGGTGCCGCGGTCGAGCGTTTCCAGCATGGCGATCAGATCCTCGGGCAACACTGCTTCCTTCTGGCGGGGCGGGGCTGCGTGCTTGTTGCGGATGCCGGCCATGACGGTGGCGATATGGCGGTCCTTCCTGTCCAGCGGCTGGCCGCGCTGCGCATAGTTCCACGTCAGCGAGGAGAGCCGGCGCTCGATCGTGGAGACGGAGTTCGGCTTCTTGTCGCCGGTCGCCTTACCCGAGGCGCATGCGGTGACGTAGAGCCCGACCACCTGCGGATCGGGCGGAAACATCTCGACACCCTGGCGACGGCACCAGCTCGCAAACTGCTTCCAGTCCGAAGCGTAGGCGCGGCGGGTATTGGCCGAGCTCGCCGCCTCGACGTAGTCGCGGGCGCGATCGGCCAGCGCGTCGAGATGCGCCGGCAGGCGGGCATTGGCGACGACCGGAAGAGCGGAGGGGGCGTCGGCCGAGGGCTGCTCCGGCGCGCGGCCCATCTCCATGACGACGTCGATGATGTCGGGCAGGTCGTCGGTGCTGGAGCCGTTGGGCTCGGCCGAGGGCGCCGCCGCGGTTTGGTCGACAGCATCCTGATCGACAGGGGTCGCCGTTTCCTGTGGTTGAGCGGAGCTGCGCCGAGCACGATTTTCGGGGTTTTGATCGACGAGAGAGGCTGTTGCTCGCGCTTCGTCAACGGACGGCAAGTCATTGATCTGGCGCGAATCATCTTCGGAGTTCATTGGCGGATTCTAGCCGAATCACCGGATTTTTCGTGACAATCGAACGGACGAACCTTACAGCGAGGCCGCCGTGGTTCATGGGCCGGACAAGGACACGGTTGATGATGCCGCCTGGCCGGCCTGCTGGATCATGCCTTACCCGCTGCGCGCTCGTCTTCGTATTCCAGCTCGCGCGCTGCTTTCGGAATCAAGGTCAGCCATACCGGACCGACGCGTTCTATGGCCTCCGCGAGCGTGTAGTTCATTTCGGCCAGCCAGTCGGGCCGGTTTAGCACCAGTGCAGCGGCTAGCTTCTCGCTTGTAGAC
>NZ_RZRX01000467.1:0-2471 GCF_003997405.1 Mesorhizobium sp. M2A.F.Ca.ET.042.01.1.1 | reverse complement strand
TCCTCAGATCATGGCCGACAACGAAATAGCCCTTGGCGCCGGTCGGCAGCTTGGCCACCTTGAGCTCGATCTCGACGGCCTTCTTGTTGCGCGTGGTCTCGCGCGAGACCGCGACCAGATCGGTGATGAACTTCTTCAGGTCCACGGTTCCGGCGTCCTCTCGCGCCAGCTCCGCGTCGAGACGGGAGGCGTCGGAGATGTCGGTGATCAGCCGGTCGAGCCGCTTCACGTCGTGCTGGATGATCTCCATCAGCCGCGCGCGAGACGTGTCGTTCTTCGCCAAGGGCAGCGTCTCGACGGCGCTGCGCAGCGATGTCAGCGGGTTCTTCAATTCGTGCGAGACGTCGGCGGCGAAGCTTTCGATCGCCTCGATGCGCGCGTAAAGCGCATTGGTCATGTCGCGCACGGCGATGGACAAATTGCCGATCTCGTCCTGCCGGTCGGAAAAGTCTGGTATTTCCTCGCGGTTCTTGACGCCGCGCCGCACCCTGACGGCGGCGGCGGAAAGCCGCCGCAGCGGATTGGCGATGGTGGACGCCAGAAGCATCGAGAGGATCGCGGTGACCAGCGCCGCGACGCCGAAGACGCGCAGGATCGCCTTGCGCTCGGCCGCGACGATCTTGTCGATGTCGCCGCCCTCGGTGGACAGCATCAGCACACCCAGCACGGCGCGAAAACGCTGGATCGGCACCGCGACGGAGACGATCTGCTCGCCCTGCTCGCTCACCCGCACGATGGTCGAAGGGCTGCCGGTCAGCGCCTTGACCACCTCTGGGAAGGCCGCGCCATTGCCGCCGGGCTGCTCGTGATAGACGGGCAGGTCCTTGTTGCGGAAGAAGTCGAAGATGAACTTCTCGACCCGCTCCACGAGGCCGGGCTGTTCGTCGTCGACGGGCGGCAGGTCGTAGCGCAGGATCTGGCCGCGCGAATAGAGATGCCGGGAATCGAGCAGGAGGTTGGCGTCGCGGTCATAGATGCGGGCGCGGGTGCGCGTCGGCGAGATCAGTCGTCTCAGCACCGGCGCGACGCGTTCGGGGTTGATGGGGAAATCCAGATTGTCGAGCTGGTCCGATCCGGGCCCCAGGCTCTCGCCGGCCTGCAGCTCGAGCAGCTTTTCCGGGTCGATGCTGATCGAATCGGTTTCCACCGTCGCCGAGGCGGCGATCGCGCCGGCGATGATTTCGCCCTGCGTCATCAGGCTCTCGACGCGTGCGTCGATCAGGCCGTCGCGGAAGGTGTTGAGGTAGAGGATGCCGGTCACCAGCACGGCAAGCCCGGCCAGGTTGAGGAACAGGATGCGCCGCGTCAGGCTGGAGAAGATGTGATGGCCGAGAAACCGGCGCATCGGCACCGTGATTCTCGACACGAAGGCGGGCACGATCCGCGGCGGACGCCTTGCCGCGCCCGCCCGTCTGCCTCGCTCTACTTCCACTGCCATCGAATAGCAGGCCCTGTTTGGTGAATAGTGAATGGTAAATGGTGAATGGAAAAATGGGCGCCTAACATGAGGCGAGGTCCATAAGGGAGCCGCGGACCATTCACCATTCACTATTTACCATTCACGACCTCAAGCTTCGCGGAACCGGTACCCGACTCCGTAAAGGGTTTCGATCATCTCGAAATCATCGTCGACGGCCTTGAACTTCTTGCGCAGCCGCTTGATGTGGCTGTCGATGGTGCGGTCGTCGACATAGACCTGCTCATCATAGGCCGAATCCATCAGCGCATCACGGCTTTTCACCACACCGGGGCGCTGCGCCAGCGAATGCAGGATGAGGAACTCGGTCACCGTCAGCGTCACCGGCTCGCCTTTCCAGGTGCAGGTGTGGCGTTCCTGGTCCATCACCAGCTGGCCGCGTTCCAGCGAGCGGGCCTGCTGGGCGGGCGCCTTGGCCGCCGCCTCGCGGGCGCTGGTCCGGCGCAGCACCGCCCGCACGCGCTCGACCAGGAGCCGCTGCGAGAAGGGTTTGCGGATGAAATCGTCGGCGCCCATCTTGAGGCCGAACAATTCGTCGATCTCGTCGTCCTTCGACGTCAGGAAGATCACCGGCAGGTCCGATTTCTGACGCATGCGGCGCAACAGCTCCATGCCGTCCATGCGCGGCATCTTGATGTCGAGGATGGCGAGGTTCGGCGGCCGCGCCGCCAGGCCTTCCAGCGCCGACGCGCCGTCGGTGTAGGTTTCGACCCGGTAGCCCTCGGATTCGAGCGCGATCGACACCGAGGTCAGGATGTTGCGATCGTCGTCGACAAGCGCGATTGTTGCCATTTCAAGCGGCTCCCTCATGAGCTGTCCCTTCTGTCGTCGAGAAGGGGCTTTTGCAGGACAAATTGGGTACAAAATGTGGCACGGGCCCGGTCCGAAGTCACGGGCGGCCTGCCGCTACACACCATCGCACCCATAACGGGATTGGACGATTGGAGTCTGCCAATCCTTTGGGCAACTTCCGCGACTTTTTGCACATATAAAC
>NZ_RZRX01000466.1:0-2478 GCF_003997405.1 Mesorhizobium sp. M2A.F.Ca.ET.042.01.1.1 | reverse complement strand
GGTCAAATCGAAGAACGTCCGCCCGCCGGTCGGCACAGGAAAAATCCGCCTGGTCTGCATCGGCGAGAACGGCTCGGTCGACAGCCAGCCCTGTGGCGGCACGCATGTGAAGTCGACCGGCGAGGTCGGCGAGATCCATATCGGCAAGATCGAGAAAAAGGGCCGCGAGAACCGGCGCTTCCGCATCCGCTTCGGCCCGATGCCGGCGAATTGAGGCGGGCCATGGAGAACAAAATGGCGCAGGACAGTCCCTTCATCGTCGATGCCGACTGGCTGGAGAAGCAGCTTGGCGAGCCCGGCCTCAGCATCATCGACGCCTCCTGGTATCTGCCGGCGCAAAAGCGAGACGCCCGCGCCGAATACGATGCGGCGCACATTCCCGGTGCGCGCTTCCTCGACCAGGATGCGGTTTCCGATCCGGATTCCAAATTGCCGCACACTTTGGCTTCGCCGCAGCACTTTGCCCAATATGTCGGCGCCATGGGCGTTACGGCCGATGACACCATCGTCATCTATGACGGGCCTGGCCTGTTCTCGGCGCCGCGCGCCTGGTGGATGTTCCGCGTCATGGGCGTTTTCCAGGTCTATATTCTGAACGGTGGCTTCGACCGCTGGAAGGCCGAGGGGCGGCCCGTGACGTCCGAGCCGACCAAGATCGCGCCGAGCGTCTTCCATGCCGATTTCGATGCCGGCCGGGTTGTCGGCCTCGACGAAATGCGCAGGATCGTCGAGGGCCGCCAGAGCCAGATCGCCGATGCGCGCTCGGCCGGCCGTTTTGCCGGAACCGATCCGGAGCCGCGCCCTGGCGTCCGTTCGGGCCATATGCCGGGCGCGCATAATGTCCCGATCACGGCGCTTGCCGAGAATGGCGAGCTGCTGCCCAAGGACCGCTTGCGCAAGGTGATCGAGGATGCCGGCATCGATTTGTCGAAACCGGTCGTCACCTCCTGCGGCTCGGGCATCACGGCGGCGGCGATCACGCTGGCGCTGGAGACGCTCGGCCATACCGACAACCGGCTTTACGACGGTTCGTGGACGGAATGGGGCAGTCTCAGCGATACGCCGGTGGCGACGGGGAAAGAGTGATGGAAAACGGCGCGCCGCAAGCTATCGATGTCACGGTCACGTTCCTGGAGATGCACGCCGCACCCGCGGTTTCGCCGCCAATCCCCTATAACCGGCAGATCGCGCTGCTGAAGACCAAGGACATCCCGCTCCATTTCTACCGCTATTTGATAGATCGCGTCGGGCGCAAATGGCACTGGGTCAATGTGCTGAGGATGAGCGACGAGGAGCTTGCCGCCGGCCTGCACCGCGAGGACCGCGACGTCAGGGTGCTCTATCTCGACGGCGCTCCAGCCGGCTTCTTCGACCTAAAGCCGCATCTTCCGGACGAAGTGGAGCTCGCCTATTTCGGCATGATGGAACATGCGCATGGCCAGGGCCTCGGCCGCTGGTTCCTCGGCGCGGCGATCTCGGCGGCCTGGGCATATGGGCCAAGGTTCGTCTCCGTGCAGACCTGCACGCTCGACCATCCGGCGGCTCTGCCGCTTTACCAGAAACTCGGCTTCACGCCTGTGGCGCAGAAGAAGGAAGTCGTACACCCGCTGACCTTCGCCGAGCGCTCGGCCAGCGTTATGCGAGGCTAAGCCGTACCCTGGAATTGCCTCGCGCCTGAACGCTCCGTTCATCGCCGCTTCAGACTGTCTTTGCCATTGTCCGGCCGCATTACGAGGCCGAGCTTCTGGGAGAAAAGACATGTTGACCCGACGTATGTTTGCCTTCGCCGCGATTGCGGCAATTGCCATGCCGAGCCTGGCATTCGCACAGGCGACCACGCCTTCGGCCGCGACCATCGAGCGGCAGCTCGACGCCGCGCCCAGGAAGAAGCTGCGCCTGAACGAGCGGGTCACCATTCGCGAGTTCAAGCGCCGGCCGGATCTGCGGCGCATGGCGCCTTCGATCGACATCCAGTCGATCAATTTCGAGTTCGGCTCGGCCGCTATCGCCCCCTCGCAATATGGCAAGGTCGAGATCATCGCCGACGCGCTCCATCGCATGCTGCGCCGCGACCGTGGCGCCCGCATTCTGATCGAAGGCCACACCGATGCTCTCGGCTCCTTCGAGTCGAACCAGGTCCTGTCCGAGCGCCGTGCCGCCTCTCTGAAGCGGACCCTGGTAGGCGAGTTCGGCGTGCCCTCGTTCGCGTTGGAAACCGTCGGCTATGGCGAGGAATTTCTGCTCGTGCCGACCCAGCAGGAGAACTGGCGCAACCGCCGCGTGACGCTGCGCCGCTTCGACGATTTCGTGCGGTAACGCTCAGGCCGGCAATGCCGACAAGTCGAGAGCCCGGCTGTGCAAAGCAGCCGGGCTCTTCATGTGCGCGCCGCTGGAGCAATTCCAGGAAAAGTGTGAGCGGTTTTCCGTCCGGAATTGCGTCAAAACAAAGGGATAGAGCGGTTCGCCCTTCCGTGAAAC
>NZ_RZRX01000465.1:0-2488 GCF_003997405.1 Mesorhizobium sp. M2A.F.Ca.ET.042.01.1.1 | reverse complement strand
ATCGAGAACCTCGTGGTCGCCGGCGTGCTGACCGACAGCTGCGTGACCGCAAGCGTCTTCGACGCGGTTTACCACGGGTTTCGCGTCTGGCTGGTCAAAGACGCCTGCGGCAGCATGACGGAGGCCATGCATCGCACCGGCATGCTCGACATGGCGAACCGGCTCTATGGCGGCGGCATCCTTCGCCAGCCCGAGGCGCTGAAGGCGCTTGCCGGCCAGACTTTCGACGGCTGGCGCTGCACGCGGCCGGTGGAATTCGCCTACACGCTGGAAACGGTCGATGGAATTTACGAGGCGCTGTGATCGGCGCCGCAGTTGCATGCGCCTTTGACGATCGGCTTTGAAGCCGACGGTTTCAGAACCGCGCCAGGCAGCGCTCCAGTGGCTCTCCCTTTTCGCCACACCGATACGCCGTTCACAAAGACATGCTCGATGCCGGCGGCGGGCCGGCGCGGTTCCTCGAAGGTGGCGGTGTCGATGATCGTCTCGGGATCGAAGACGACGAGATCGGCGAAATTGCCTTCGGCCAGCAGGCCGCGTTGCGCAATGCCGAATTCCTTCGCGGGCAGGCCAGTTATGCGGAAGACGGCCTCCTCGAGACTGAACAGGCCGACGTCACGCGCGTAGTGCCCTAGCACGCGCGGAAAGGTGCCCCAGAGGCGCGGATGCGGATGGATGTCGTGCGGCAGGCCGTCCGAGCCGATCATGGTGCGCGGATGCGCGATGATGTTGCGGACGTCGTCCTCGTCGAGCTGGAAATAGACCGCGCCCGCGGGCAGCAGACGCTCGCCGGCTTCGCGCTCAGTGCAGTTCCATTCGCGGGCGATGTCGGCGATCTCGCGCCTTGCCATCTGCGGATGCGGATCGGACCAGGTGATGAGGATCTTCAGCCCGGTGTCGCAGCGTTCCAGCCGAAGCACCGTCGAGCTCGCGGCATAGGGATAGACGTCCATGCCGATATCCATCGTCTCGCGCGCCCGATCGATGCGCTCCAGCGAGGGCCGGCTCTTGCCGAAATTGGCGCGGCCGGTGCATTGGTGGTGCGAGATGAACAGCTTGCCGCCGGCATGCTCGGCAATGTCGATCGCTTCCTCGATCGCCTCGTCCATCGTCTCGAAATAATTGCGTGTGTGGGTGACATAGGGGCCGCCGAGCTGAGCAGCGGTTGTCGCCAAAGCCTTGACCTCGTCGGTGGAAGACTTGACGGCCGGCGGATAGTCGAGCCCAGTGCTGAGGCCGAACGCGCCTTCAGCCATGGCTTCGGCGACGGCTTCCTGCATCGCCGCCGTTTCCGATTCATTGGCCGGACGATCGGTCACCGGCATGCAGCGTTGGCGCAAGGTGGTGTGGCCAACGAGCAGGGCGGCGTTGGTGGCGATGCCGCGTCGCTTCAGCTCGGCGACATAGTCGGCAAAGCGATCGAAGCGGAAATTCTCGCGGCCGCCGACCAGCGTGAAGGGCGGCGGCGGGGTTTTGTCGAGCAGCAACGGGGCCAAGCTGACCCCGCAATTGCCGGCAATCACCGTCGTCACGCCCTGGCTGATCTTCGGGTCCATGCCGCGCGGGGTAAGCAGCGCGCCGTCGTCATGGGTGTGCACGTCGATGAAGCCGGGCGCGACCACCTTGCCCTTGGCGTCGATCTCCTCCGCGCCCTGTGCATCGTCCAGCCGACCGATCGCCGCGATCCTCTCGCCAATGACAGCGATATCGGCGCCGAAGGGCTTCGAGCCGTCGCCGGCGATCAGCGTCGCGTGACGGATGACGAGATCGTAAGGCACCAAGCGGATCTCCTAAGCTTCCGGATTCGCGGCGATTTCCTCCCGGCGGCGCGCGACATAGGCATCGAGCTCCTCGCGGGTCGCGGGATCCATCACCGGTTCCTCGTAGTCATGCAGGGCCTGCTGCCAGAGTTCGGTCGCGCGTTCCAGCGCGTCCTTGCCGCCGGCTTCCTGCCAGGCGCCGTAATTCTGCCAGTTGGAAAGCATCGGTTGGTAGAAGGCGGTGGTGTAGCGCGACATGGTGTGCTCGGCCCCGAAGAAATGGCCGCCGGCCGGCACCGACTTGATCGCCTCGAAGCCGAGGTCGTCTTCCTGGAACGGCAGCGGCCGCAGGAACTCCATCATGTTCTGCAGGATCTCGACGTCGAGCACGAGCTTTTCGTAGGATGCGGTCAGGCCGCCCTCCAGCCAGCCGGCCGCGTGGTAGATCAGATTGGCGCCGCCCAGCACCGCGCCCCACGTCGCCATTTCGGTCTCGTAGGCGGCCTGCAGATCGACGACGTTGGAGGCGTTCGCATTGGAGGTGCGGTAGGGCAGATTATAGCGCCGCGCCAACTGCCCGGCGATGATGTTGGCCTTGGCGTTTTCCGGTGTGCCGAAGGCGGGCGCGCCGGACTTCATGTCGACATTGGAGGTGAAGGCGCCGTACATCACCGGCGTGCCGGGATTGACGAGCTGCGTCAGCGTCACGCCGAACAGCGCCTCTGCAT
>NZ_RZRX01000464.1:0-2491 GCF_003997405.1 Mesorhizobium sp. M2A.F.Ca.ET.042.01.1.1 | reverse complement strand
CTTTGCGCTTCATGCCGGCATCGTCGACGCCGGTGCCGCGCCCGGTCCATTTCTCCACGCTGCCGCCGAAAAGGGCGGTCGAGATCGCGGCCGCCGGGGTGGTGTTGCCAATGCCCATCTCGCCGAAGCAGACGAGGTCCAGGTCGCTGGTTACTGCGTCGTAGCCGGCGGAGACGGCGGCGAGGAAGGCCTGCTCGTCCATCGCGGGAACTATCGTGAAATCGCCGGTCGGATGGTCGAGATCGAGCGGGATGACGTCCAGCTTGGCGCCGGCGATGCGGGCCAGCTGGTTGATGGCCGCACCACCGCCGGCGAAATTCGCCACCATCTGTACCGTCACTTCCGACGGATAGGCCGAGACGCCCTGCGCGGTGACGCCGTGATTGCCGGCAAAGACGAAGACCTTCACATGATCGAGCTTGGGCATGTCGCGGCCTTGCCAGCGGCCGAGCCACGCGGCGATCGTTTCCAGCCTGCCAAGGCTGCCCGGCGGCTTGGTCAGCGTATCCTGGCGGCGGGCGACGGCTCCGGCGGCGATGTCGCTGCCAGCCGGAAGATCGAGGCAGGCGGCGCGAAGGTCTTCGAGCGATTTGAAGGACGTTGACTGAGGGGACATGGGGGCAAGGTCTCCGAAAGAGAATCAGGAAAGGCAAACAGAAGCGACGAGAAGTACGGCGATCTCGCCGAGCTGCTGCAGCGCGCCGATCGTGTCGCCGGTCTGGCCGCCGATCTGGGCGAGGCAAAGCGCGCGGAAGCCCGCGAAGACCAAGCCGAGCAGGATCAGCGCGGCGATGGCGCCGCCGAGGCCGAGCGCCAGCAGCGCCACGGCGCCGAGCGTAGCGCCGATGGCGGCGGTTTGGCTTGCGACCGAGCCCGCATTCGCCGACAGGCCGTCGCTGCGGGCCAGCGGCAGAAGATGCATGAAGGCACCGAAAAGCCCGCGCGAAGCGACGTGCGCGGCGAGCAGCGCCAGGAAGATATGGCCGGGACCGGCGAGTTCGGAGAGCGCGCTCCAGCGGATCAGCAGCGACAGCCCAAGCGCGGCGGCGCCATAGGCGCCGATGCGGCTGTCGCGCATGATCTCCAGTTTCCTGTCGCGTGTCCGGCCGCCCCCAAAGCCGTCTGCGATGTCGGAAAGCCCGTCCTCATGCAGGCAGCCGGTAACGAGCATGGTCGCGGCGAGTGTGAGCGCCGCAGCAGGGCCGGTGGCAAGACCCAAGCTGTAGGCGATGGCGTAGACAAGCGCGCCGATGATCGCCACCGCGAGGCCGGCGAAGGGCGCCGCCCAGATCGCGTCGGCAAGGCTGCGGCCGCCGAAATCGCTCGACGGCAATCTCAGCCTGGTGAAGAAGACGAGGCTGAGGCCGATATCGTCAAGCACTTGCCGGGGCGCCGAAGGGCCGCTCATGCGCTCCTCGCAATGGCATGGAAAAAGGTGCCGCTGACATGGCCGCGCCGGTAGCCGGAAGCGCCTAGCGGGTTGCCCTGGCCATCGGCAAGGTCGGCCAAGGGCTCGTCATTGCCGGTGGCCGTCATCTGGGCATAGTGGAATTCGTGGCCGCGGATCAGCGTGCCTTCCGGCCCCAACGGGCAGGCGGCGCGCAGCCGCGCCTCGCGGTAGCCGAGATTCATCTTGCGCCTGGCGAAGCTGGTCGAATGGCCAAGCAGGCCGAGCATCCTGTGGTTCTCGCCGTCCGCGTCTTCCAGCCCTTCGCCCAGCACCATGAAGCCGCCGCACTCGCCGTGGACCGGCTTCGCAGCGGCAAAGCGCGCCATTCCCGCCTGAAAGTTCGTCGCGGCCGCGAGCTTGCCGGCATGCAGCTCGGGATAGCCGCCTGGCAGCCAGCAGACATCGCAGTCCGGCGAAGGCGCTTCGTCGGCAAGCGGCGAGAAAGGCACGATCTCGGCGCCGGTCTTGCGCCAATGCGTGGCGACATGCGGATAGAGGAAGGTGAAGGCGGCATCCTCGGCTAGCGCGATGCGCTGCCCCGGCGGTTGGAGCGCGTTACCGAAGTCGCCGGCCGCTGGTTCGAGCGGTTTCGCGAGCGCCAGGATGGCGTCGATGTCGAGCGACTTTTCGACCATGTCGGCCAGCCGGTCGAGATGCGCCATCAGGTTCTCGTATTCGCCGGCCTGGACGAGGCCCAGATGCCGCTCCGGCAGGTTGAGCGTCGGATCGCGCAGGATGGCGCCGACCACGGGCAGGCCGATCGCCTCGATGGCGTCGCCCGACAGCCGCCGGTGGCGTTCGCTGCCGAGCCGGTTGAGCACGACGCCGGCCATGCGCACGTCCGGATCGTAAGTGGCAAAACCCTTGGCGACGGCGGCCGCCGTGGTCGACTGTCCGGAGACGTCGAGCACCAGAAGGACGGGCAGGCCGTAGAGCCGGGCGAGATCGGCGGCCGAGCCCGAGCGCCCCTGCTGCGCGGGAATGCCGTCGAACAGGCCCATGGCGCTTTCGAGGATGACGTATTCGGCGTCATCCGCGGCC
>NZ_RZRX01000463.1:0-2492 GCF_003997405.1 Mesorhizobium sp. M2A.F.Ca.ET.042.01.1.1 | reverse complement strand
CTCCTCGCAGACCACGTCGCCGAGATTGACGCCGATGCGGAAGCGAATTCGCTCTTCCTCGGGCGTCTCGGACTCGTGCTCCGCCAAGGCCTGCTGGATCGCCATCGCCGAGGTCACTGCGTTAACGACGCTCGCGAACTCGCACAGCATACCGTCGCCGGTGAGCTTGACGATCCGACCGTGGTGCTCGGAGACCAGCGGTTCGAGGAGATCCTTGCGGTAGGTCTTGAGCCGCTCGAGCGTGCCACGCTCGTCGCGCTCCATCAGGCGCGAGTAGCCGACCACGTCGCAAGCCAGGATCGCTGCGAGGTGGCGCTGCGTGCTCGGCCATACGCCTGCACGCGGGCCGCCCCGCGTCCATGTCCTGCCAACTTCCAGACGCGCCACGCGCATGGTATCCATCTCTCCCAGTCTCCGCCGATATGGAACGGAAACGCAGCTTGACCTTGCCTTCACGAGAATTCGCTATCCCGCTTTCGAGGCGTTGAGCGTTCGAGTCGCCTCCGCCAACAGAGAGCCGACGACACGCTCGCGCAGCCTCCGCCGATGCTGACACAGCACTCCCAGCAGGCCGGGGATATTTCCTGGCCTATGTAACCGGCTGACGCCACCGCGGCGGTGCTTTTGTATCTGGAACTTCACCGGACATCCGCGCCTGGAGACTTCGCTCCGCCGTCTCACCGGAATTTAACCGCATTGGTGCAGCATCACCCGGCTGCTAACATGCATTGATTCAAGCCCTTTCATACGGTTGCCATCCATGAACCAGAGAACCTGCCTGTCCGTCATCCTCGCCGCCGGCGAGGGCACGCGCATGAAAAGCGCCATGCCGAAGGTGCTGCATGCCATTGCCGGCCTGCCGATGGTCGCGCATGTCGTGAAGGCCGCCGAGGCGGCTGGGACTACCGGTCTGGCGCTGGTGATCGGCCACGGCGCCGACGAGATGCGCAAGGCGGCACAGAAATTCGCGCCGAAGGCGGAGACTTTCGTGCAGGAGAAGCGGCTCGGCACAGCGCATGCCGTTCTTGCCGCCCGCGAAGCGATATCAAAGGGTTACGACGACATCCTCGTCATGTTCGGCGATACGCCTTTGATTGATGCGCAAGCTCTGGCCGCGGCGCGGCAGAAGCTCGCGGAGGGCGCTGCAGTAGCTGTGATCGGCTTTCGGCCGCCCAGCCCGACCGGCTATGGCCGGCTGATCGAGAAAGATGGCCACTTGGTCGCCATCCGCGAGCAAAAGGACTGCTCGGAGGAGGAGAAGAAGATCGGCTTCTGCAATGCCGGCATGATGGCGGTGGCGGGCAAGCATGCGCTTCGCTTGCTCGACAAAGTCGGCAACGACAACGCCAAGGGCGAATTCTACCTGACCGACATCGTCGAGATCGCCGGCGCGGAAGGGCTCGACGTGGTTGCCACCGAGGCAAGCTTCGAAAATGCGCTCGGCATCAACAACCGCGCCGAGCTTGCCGAGGCGGAAGCGATCTGGCAGGCGCGCCGGCGACGCGAGGCAATGCTGTCCGGCGTTACGCTGATCGCGCCCGAAACCGTTTATTTCTCGCACGACACCGAGATCGGCGCCGATACGATCGTCGAGCCGAATGTGTGGTTTGGCCTGGGCGTCAAGATTTCCACCGGCGCCACGATCCATGCTTTTAGCTATATGACGGGCGCCACCATCGCGGAGAATTGCGAGGTCGGGCCGTTCGCGCGGCTGCGGCCCGGTGCCGACCTCAGGAAAAAGGCCAAGGTGGGCAATTTCTGCGAAGTCAAGCAGTCGACAGTGGAAGAAGGCGCCAAGGTCAACCACCTGACCTATATCGGCGACGCGCGCGTCGGGGCCGGGGCCAATATCGGCGCCGGCACCATCACCTGCAATTATGACGGCTACTCGAAATTCTTCACCGATATCGGCGAAGGCGCCTTTGTCGGCTCGAATTCCTCGCTGGTGGCACCGGTCTCGATCGGCAAGGGCGGCTATATCGCCTCCGGCAGCGTGATCACCGAAAGCGTGCCCGACGACGCGCTGGCCTTCGGCCGCGCCCGCCAGAAGACGATCCCCGGCAAGGGCAAGGAATTGCGCGAGCGCTTCGCCTCGGCCGCAGCGGCAAGGAAGAAGGCGGCGGCGGAATAGCGTTTCAGCGCTTCCTGAAGGGAGCAGCCGCGGCTCGATCAGATATGAACGAGTGGAAACCAGGGCCCGGAAAACCCGAGCGGTTCAGGTAACTGGATTGCAAGCGCCGTCTGGCATGGTGCATGGAGCAAAGACCGTTCCGCTGACACGGAACGAAACGCAAAGTGACTTTCGCGGCGGGCCGGCAACTCCTAGATAACGCCGGGTTTTCCGCTGGGAATCGGGGGCTATCGCATGTGCGGTATCGTTGGAATCGTCGGCCATTCGCAGGTCGCGCCGCTCATCGTCGACGCGCTGAAGCGGCTTGAATATCGCGGCTACGACTCGGCCGGTGTCGCCACCATCGAGAAGGGCGAGCTCG
>NZ_RZRX01000462.1:0-2510 GCF_003997405.1 Mesorhizobium sp. M2A.F.Ca.ET.042.01.1.1 | reverse complement strand
ATACAAGATCGACTACAATGAGGCCACAGGGTTTACCGAGGAGGAAGTAAGGGAGGTATACTCCCGCGTGAACAAGTATTCAATGCCATTGAATAGGCAAGAGTTGCGCAGAGCGGACTTTCCCGGGAGGTTCCTTGACCTATCGACGGACCTCTCCATAAACGAATTCCTCGACGCCTCAAGGGTGTTTACCGTCGGCCAGCGAAGGCGAATGGGCGACGTAGAATTCGTGTCCGAGATACTTTCTGGCATGCTTGAGGGGCCGCAAGACAAGAAGGGCGATCTGGACTATTTTTATTCAAGATATGCGGAATGGAAGCCTGAAGAAGAAGCCAAGGTTAAAGAAGCGTTCTTAGCGGTCATACACGACCTAGAAAGCATTTTCGCCGCTGAAAAGTTGCCGTTAGCCAAGACACGTTTTCGGCAGAAGTCGGATTTTTATTCGCTCTTCCTGACGATATATGAATTTCAGAATGCCGGAGATAGCTTGACAGGCAAGGATCTCGAACCACTCAGGGGAGATCTACGAATACTTGACACGAATATCGCGCCAGAGTCTGAAATCGATGTCTTGAGCGAGTATGCGATAAAGTGTGTATCGCAGGCCAATAGCGTGTCGAGCCGGTCTTGGCGAAAGAACTTTCTCATGGATGTCTTACAGGGAACTTATCGTGGTAGAAAACCAGACGGCGCCATCCGATCAAAGTTTGAGTCCATCGCCCTCCAGCTGGAAAAAGGCGGCGCCCAAGGCAAGCTTTTTGAAAAGTGCATTGGATGCGGCGAGCCACTGCACACGCATACCGCCGACGGACGGGAATTAGACTGGCCGCTGGATACTCAAGTGTTCCAAATCTCAAACGCTTGTTGGCGGATGCACGGATGCGGGGCGAGGGCCTGAATGGCGTTACTATTCTTTGGCCGCGGCGAAAATTTAGCGAAAGAAACGATTGTTATTCCGGATGAGCTGCGAACGCCGTTCGGAAAGACCTATGAGGTTGGCGAGAGAATCGCTGCTGGTGGAAATGGGGTTGTACATCGGTGTACCGATCTTGGGGATGGTACCGAGTATGCCGTCAAGTTTCTTCTCGATCTACGTACGCATCGGCGCAAGCGGTTCGATCGAGAAAAAACCCTACTTCAGGGTATCCGACATGACCATCTAATCGCATATCAAGATGCAGGGGACATAGATGGTGAGCAGCGGAGGGCGCGTTCATCGCAGCTGATAAAGGATATCCCATTTATTGTCATGATGTTAGCCAATGAACCCCTCTCAGCACTTGTAAAACGGGCTCCTGTTCCGAATGAGATTTTTCTGGCTCAGTTCCGCGGACTCGCACACGGTCTCGGCGAGCTTCATAGAAGGGCTGTCCATCGTGATATCAAGCCGGACAACATTCTGGTGATGGGAGATCGCTGGGTGCTCAGCGACTACGGCTTATGTGACATGTTGGATCTGCCGGTTGAAGAAAGAATGACCCCCGACTGGGAAATCGTCGGTCCGCGGTTTTGGATGTCTCCAGAAGCAAATAACCGTAGCATTGGTAGAGATGACCATATCAACGCGGCATCCGATGTATTTCAGCTGGCGTCGGTATTCTGGTTTGTGGTCAACCGTAGTCATCCCACAGGGGTTCTCTCTAAAGAGGACTGGAAGGGACCAGAAACACTGTTCGATCCGATATTCAAGGCACTTCATCACAGCGCTTCCATACGGCCCGCCAACGGCGAGGCTTTCGCGGCCCAGATTGATGAAGCAATTCTAGGGTAATCGATCGCCCCCGATGATCATTTGTGGCAAACAACGCAACTGCCAGCCCCTTCGTCAAGGCCGTACACGTCGTCGATTGTTTCAGTGGTCTTTCCCGACAAGGGATTGATCCGCCGGCCACGCCGCAGCCGCTCCCGGCGTTTCTCGTAATCTGACTTGATCTGTTCGACCCGTTCGGGCGAGATCAGATCCGTCAGGGTTTCCCCTTGGCTCCACGTGAACGGAGAGCCGTCTCGTAGCGCGGTCTTTTCATAATCCACGGCCTCGGCGAAGCGATCTGGATGATGTTCGGCGAGCCGAACCCATTCGATCTTCTGCTGGTAGAAGCAGAATGTGCACCCGGAGCGGGAACGCCATTGATAGTAGGCCGGCTCACCGACGTCTGACTGCTCGAGTATCTCTATGACCCCGGTACGATCGACTCCTGCTTCACGAAGCGGAAGACGGACCCGCATGTTGGGGTGTGTGGCTTGATAGCCCTCGCGGCTTGGCTCATCGGCGCGGATAGCGACGTAGGAGTGGACGATCGTCCCGCTTTCCAGATCCTTTTGCAGCCAATGCTCCATCGGCCGGAGTTTCAGCTGTCGCGTGCACCAGCGGGTGCGGGGGGAGGGGAGAAAATTACCGTACTCGTCCAACCAGAAATCAAAGTCGCGATCGGGGTTAAGCCGCTGGATGCGCCGACCCAGGAAGCCTTCGAGCTTATCAAGGAAGCTATAGACCTCAGGCAGTTCCTTAC
>NZ_RZRX01000461.1:0-2511 GCF_003997405.1 Mesorhizobium sp. M2A.F.Ca.ET.042.01.1.1 | reverse complement strand
GCACCGAACCCTCGACCTGCCACACATTGACCGTGTCGCCGGCCATTAGCCGGCAGGCGTCGAGCGTGTTGGTGACGGCACCGCCATAGAGACGATTGGCGAGGTTGAGGATGCCGGTCTGGTGCATGGCGGCACTTGCGCTGCCGCAGGCGTCCTTGACCAGCAGCACGCGGAAGCCAAGCGCCACCGCATCCTTCACCGTGGCGTCGATGCAGGCCTCGGTCCAGACGCCGGCGATCACCAGCCATTCGATGCCCGCCGCCTTGAGCTTGTCGCCGAAATCGTTCTTGCCGAAGGCGCTGGCTTCCTGCTTGACCAGCATGGCCTCGCCGTTCCGCGGGGCCACTTCATGGCAGATCGCCGTCAGCGGATCGTCCTTGTCGGAGAAGGCCGACTTGCCGCTTTCGTCCACAGGGTGGAAAGGCCGCGCCGCCGCGAGGTCGACGATATAGGCCCAGTGATGGAGCGGCACGAAATTGCGCCGCGCCGCCTCCTGCAGGCGCTGCACATTGGCGAGGATGTCGGCAAACCCCTCGACCAGATAGCGTTTGTCCTTGCGATGCTCCTCCTGGAGATCGATGAACACCGCGGCGACCGTGCCGCGTCGGATGGAAATGGGCGTTTTCATACGTATGCTCTCGAAGAGGTGCCGCGGCGCGTCGGAATGTGCCGCAGCTTATCAGCTTCGTCATTCCAGGGCGAAGCAGCCGCGAAGCGGCGTCGCGAAGACCCTGGAATCCATTCCGTTACCTTGATCGAAGAGCGCGGCCTAACAGAATTCTGCACCGTTGCGGCGCTCCGACGTAACGGAATGGATCCTAGGGTCTGCGCCGCGTCGCTTCGCTCCTTGCTTCGCCCTAGGATGACGACGACATGAGTGCTGCAGCCAATCTCGGACGCCTGTGACAACGTATGAGCGGCGCCAACAGAACGTATCGGCATCAAACCGCTCATTCTAAAAACTCGTCTTCATAAGGAAACCGCGAGAGCAGCTCCGTCCCGGTCTCGGTGATGAGAATCTCGTCCTCGAGCTTGACGCCCTCGCGACCGCCTTTCTCGCCGATATAGCTTTCCACGCTCACCACCATGCCCGGCACGATGATGCCGTCGCGGCCATAGGTCTCGTAGTCCATCGAATGCGCGATGAAGGGCGTCTCGCCATGCATGCCGACGCCGTGCATGACCGATGTGTAGCGCTGGTCCACAAAACGGTCCGGGATTTTCCATGCCTTCTCGGCGATCTCGCGGAAGGCCATGCCGGGCTTCACGATGCCGATATTGTGCTGCACTTGGTCGTGCGCCATGCGGTAGAGCGACTTCTGGTAGGGCGTCGGCTTGCCCGGGCCGCAGCGGAAGGTGCGCGAGAAGTCGGAATAATAGCCGTAGCAGCCGATCGTGTCGGTATCGAGCGCGATCAGCTCGCCCGGCCTGATCTTGCGCCCGCTCGCTTCGTTGAACCACGGATTGGTGCGCTGCCCGGAGGTAAGCAGCCGGGTCTCGATGAACTCGCCGCCCTGACGGATCACTTCGTGATACATGATGGCGAACAGCTCGTTTTCGGAAACGCCGGGCTTGATCGCCTCGCGCACCGCAGCCACCGCGGCTTCGGCGCCGGCCATCGATGCTTGCAGGCATTTTACTTCCTCGGGCGTCTTTACCGCGCGCACCGCCAAAATCTCGCCCTGGCAGTCCCGGACCTCGCAGCCGCGTTTTTCCAGCGCCAGCGCCTGCAGGTGGCTGCAGCGGTCGAGCCCGAGCTTCATCGAGCCGCCGCCATGCTTCTTGAGAAGCTCGGTGATTTCGTCGGCGAAGGGGCCGGCGGTTTCGTCGTCGCGGCCGGACACCGATGACCAGACCAGCTTGGATGGCCGCGCCTCGTCGATCGTGTCGAGCACCATTGAGACATGGTAGCTCTGCGGATATTCGAAGAGCACGATCGGCCCTTCGGTCGGAATGAAGAAGTAGCGCGTCGAATTGCGCAGGAAATAGCCGAACATGTTGCGCGAACCGGTGGCGTAGCGCTGGTTGTAAGGATCGAACAAAACGACGCCGCCATAACCCGCCTCGCGCATCCATGCGCGCAGCTTGGTAAGGCGTCCCTTACGCAGAGCATCCGCATCGATGAAGGACGGCTCGGTGTCGGACAGCCACATGCCGCCCGCGGGATCAGCCGCGGCCGGGTGGCGCATGCGGTCCTTGAAGTCCACATCCTCGGTGCTGTCGGGATCGAATACGACGATGCTCATGGCGGCCTCCTGATGGGAAGAACATAGCCGGACGCTATAAGATCGCTGTGCGGAATTCCGCAAATGTTATGCTGAGTGCCGCATCACAACCTCATCATTCTAGGGCGAAGCAAGGAGCGAAGCGACGCGCGCAGAACCTAGAGCGGGATGAAAATGTTTGGAGTCGTTGAGGATTCCCAAATCAGCGATTTTCTGATTCACCGTTCCTGCTGGGAAGGAGGCCAGCATGAATGGCATTGTCGACGGATCTACGTGAGCGCGTGGT
>NZ_RZRX01000460.1:0-2538 GCF_003997405.1 Mesorhizobium sp. M2A.F.Ca.ET.042.01.1.1 | reverse complement strand
CTTTAGCGCGCCTTGTCAGCGCGATGCCAGACAATGTCTTGGCGCCCGAGGCGGAGAAGCGTTGAGCCAGCCGCTAATGACCCGTCTTCAGTATGCTCGCCACCTTGGCGGCAATCGCCGCGTCCAGCGCCGGCCAGTTCGCCAGCAGCTCGCGCGGAAAGCGGTAGGTGAGGCTGAGATCGTCGCCGACCTGGATGTCGCGCTCGCAAGGCGCCAGCGATTCCTCCGCGCTCGGCCCGCTGAGGCAGCGGGCGACGAACGGATCCTTGCCGGGGCGCTCGGCGACGGCCAGCACCTCGTTGAGATAGCCTGATTTTTCGCTGAAGGCGTAAACCGTCGTACCGCCCGGCCCGGGGGTGCCCGGCTTTTCGATCAGGGCGCTGTAGATCGGCGCGAAACGGCCGCTCATGTCGCGCGACATCATGCGCGGCTCGAACGACAGGAAGATGATCTTCCTGGTCGTGGTGTGGTTGAAGTCGTCGCGCGCGGCCGCGCTGTAGCCGTCCATCTCGGGATAACGCAGATAGAGATCGAGCCGCGAGGCGATGCCGTCGCGCCTGGCCTGATCGAAACGGATGAAGTTCGCCGGCACGCTGATCAGATTGTTGCCCATGACGACCTGGCGCACCGTCGTGTCATCCGAATAGCCCGCCATGGCGATCGACCGTCCGAGCCATTTGCCGCCGAGGCTGATCGCTACCGAAAGCAGCGCCAGCGCCGCAAAAATATAGAAGACCCGCTTCATCAGGGTCGAATCGACGACCTCGAAGTCCGGGCTCTCGGCAGCCGTTGCGTCTCTCATCGCTCTTTCCCGATCCGCCCACCTGTCCTTCGGCGGCACAGCCTGCGCGGCATGGCTCTTGCAGCGCGTTGGCACGACTGTGCGTTTTCATGGTAAACGGTTGGTAAACATGGGTGCCGTTCTGCTTGTTCTTTACGCTTTTGCGGTTGGTCTCACGGCCTGCGGGTTGTCCGGATCGGCCATGGAACTTTTGTCAGGCCGGCGCCTGGCCTTTGCCGAGCCCTATGTTTCGCCCGTCCATATCCTGCGCTCGCTCGCGGCAACGGCCTGCGCCGGACCGTTCATGCTCACCAACGAAGCCCTGACCGCCCGCCGCGAAGGCCGCATCGGCACGATGGCGCTCTTGTCCTGCGGCTGCACGGCCATCGTCTGGGCTCTGGCGCTTGGCGTCGTGCTCATCGCCATTGCGTCCTGGGCGACCGCCAATTTAGGGTCTTTCGAATTCGCTGGTTGAGACGAATCGGAGACGAAAAATGCCGGTCTATGCGATCGATGGGAAGGCGCCCGAGTTCGAGGACGCCGATACGAACTGGATCGCGCCCGATGCCACGCTGATCGGCAATATCCGGGTCGGCCGCAATGTCGGCTTCTGGTTCGGCGTAGCCATCCGCGGCGATGGCGAGCTCATCACGATCGGCGCCGACACCAATGTGCAGGAACACACGATCATGCACACCGATCCGGGCTTTCCACTGACCATCGGCGAAGGTTGCACGATCGGTCATAGAGCTCTGCTGCATGGCTGCACGATCGGCGACAACAGCCTGATCGGCATGGGCGCCATCGTGCTGAACGGCGCCAGGATCGGCAACAACTCGCTCGTCGGCGCCGGCGCGCTGGTGACGGAAAACAAAGTCTTTCCGGACAATTCGCTAATCGTCGGCTCACCCGCCAAGGTGATCAGGACGCTGGATGATGCGGCGATCGAGCGCCTGCGCGCCTCGGCCGCCCACTATGTGGCCAATGCCAAACGCTTCAAGGCCAGGCTGACGGTGGTATGACGACGGCCGCGCTCCGCGCGTCATCCGCGGCGGCTGTTCATCGCTTCACGCAGCAGAAAGGCGCCGGCCTCGAAGCCAGCCTCTTCCGCGCCTTCCAATGGTGTCTCATAGTCGTCGACGCGGGTTCTTAGCGATGGGTCCGCGCCCGAGAGCAACAGCAGATGGATCGCCTCGGCGTCGCGCCGGGATACCGCATAGTGCAGGGGCGTCCAGTCGTTCACGCCGCGCATGTTCGGGTCGGCGCCATGCTCGAGCAGGGTATGGATGACGTCAAGCCGGTCCGGCCGCTCCGTCGACAACGCCGCTATGATCGAAGGGAACCCGGCGGGATCGTCATAGTTCGGGTTCGAGCCGGCATCGAGCAAGGCGGTGATGAAAGCGGTCGGGCTCCAGTAGATGGCATATTCCAGCGGATGGCCAAGGCCGAGCTCGAATGGCATCCGCTCGTCGAACCAGCGCGCGGAGCCGCCGAGCGCAACGCCCAAGGCCGCGAAATCTCCGGCCTTGAACGCTTCGTCTATGGCCTTGAAGAGCCGGTGGCGGGCGCCGCGATCCTCAGGGACTTCCAGCATCGCCTTCATCCGCAATGAACGGAGCTATATTGCTCCCTTCCGACTCGCTCGGAAAGGCCGGCCCGGCCTGTGGCCCTCGGCTGAACCCCGATCGTTTGCCCTCGACAGGCCCGGCCTGAAACAGCGGAGCCGGCCCCGGGGACAGGGGCCGGCTCCTAAAACC
>NZ_RZRX01000045.1:0-31942 GCF_003997405.1 Mesorhizobium sp. M2A.F.Ca.ET.042.01.1.1 | reverse complement strand
ACTGGCGAACCGGTCAAGCTCACCGGCATCACGCGGCGCGGCCACGACCAATGTCCCGGCCCGTGTCACCTGACCCGACAGCACCGCATCCCACCAGTCGGCAGCGTCGCGTCCGAGATCCAGCACCGGCTGCTCCGCGCTTTCGCGCTCGCACCATGGCGCCAGCATGCCGCCGGCGAACCACGACGCGTTGCCGCCAAGGCCATGCCGCATCTCGGCGACTGTGACCGTCGCGCCGCGGGCGGCGAGTTCGAAAGCGACGGTGAGGCCGGCAACGCCGGCCCCTTTGACGAGCACCCTCATGATGGTTTGGGAGCCTCCGGCACGACCGGTACGCCAGTCTCGTCCGCCGGCATGTAGAGATCGCCGCCCTCCCGGTATTTTGCCGCCATTGCCGCCATGCCTTCCTTCTGAGCCTCGGCACGGATGTCGTGGGAAATGCGCATGGAGCAGAATTTCGGCCCGCACATCGAACAGAAATGTGCCAGCTTGTGCGCCTCCTTGGGCAAGGTCTGGTCGTGGAAGGACCGTGCGGTTTCGGGGTCGAGCGACAGGTTGAACTGGTCCTCCCAGCGGAACTCGAAGCGCGCGCGCGAAAGGGCATCATCCCTGGTTTTCGCTGCCGGATGGCCCTTCGCCAGATCGGCTGCATGGGCGGCTATCTTGTAAGTGATCACCCCAATCTTGACGTCGTTGCGGTCGGGAAGGCCGAGATGCTCTTTCGGCGTGACGTAGCAAAGCATTGCGGTGCCGAACCAGCCTATCATGGCGGCACCTATCCCTGAGGTGATGTGGTCATAGCCCGGCGCGATGTCGGTCGTCAGCGGCCCCAACGTGTAGAACGGCGCCTCACCGCACACTGCGAGCTGCTTGTCCATGTTCTGCCTGATCTTGTGCATGGGGACATGGCCCGGGCCTTCGATCATCACCTGGCAGTCCTTTGCCCAGGCAATCTTGGTGAGTTCTCCAAGTGTTTCCAGTTCGGCGAATTGCGCCGCGTCGTTCGCATCGGCGATTGAACCGGGACGAAGGCCGTCGCCGAGCGAGAAGGAAACGTCATAGGCTCTGGCGATGTCGCAGATCTCCTCGAAATGCTCGTAGAGGAAGCTCTCCCGGTGATGGTGCAGGCACCATTTGGCCATGATCGAGCCGCCGCGCGAGACGATGCCCGTGACCCGGTCGACGGTCAGCGGTATGTAGTGCAGCCGCACGCCGGCGTGGATGGTGAAATAGTCGACGCCTTGCTCGGCCTGCTCGATCAGCGTGTCGCGATAGACCTCCCAGTTGAGGTCCTCGGCGATGCCGCCGACCTTTTCGAGCGCCTGATAGAGCGGCACCGTGCCGATCGGCACCGGTGCATTGCGCACGATCCAGTCGCGGATGTTGTGGATGTTGCGGCCGGTCGACAGGTCCATCACCGTATCGGCGCCCCAGCGGATCGCCCACACCATCTTTTCGACCTCTTCGGCCATCGACGATGTGACAGCCGAGTTACCGATGTTGGCGTTGATCTTCACCAGGAAATTTCGCCCGATGATCATCGGTTCGCTCTCGGGATGATTGATGTTGGCGGGAATGATTGCGCGTCCGCGCGCCACCTCGTCGCGCACGAATTCGGGTGTGACGAAATCTGGGATCGCCGCGCCGAAGGCTTCGCCGTCGCGTTGCAGCTTGCCGCGCATCACCTCGCGGCCGAGATTCTCGCGGATGGCTACGAACTCCATTTCTGGCGTGATGATGCCGGCGCGCGCATAGGCAAGTTGGGTCACCGCCTTGCCCTGCTTGGCCTTGAGCGGCCGATTGCGTATCGGAAATTCCGGTGTCAGGCGCTCGCCGGTGGCGAATCCATTGTCTTCCGGCCGGACGTGGCGGCCGTCATAGGCTTCGACATCGCAACGCGCCGTGACCCATTCGTGGCGAAGCCGGGCAAGGCCTTTTTCGATGCTGGTTTGGACTGATGGATCGGTGTAGGGGCCGGACGGATCGTAGACGGTGACGGGCGGTTCGCCGGCCGTCGGATGGACGGAAATCTCGCGCATCGGCACCCTGATCTGCGGGTAGAGGACGCCGGGCTTGTGGATTTTCCGCGAGGCGGGCAGTGGTCCCGTCGACACGGCGGGGGTGAGGGCATTCATCGTGAGGCTCCTTTGCTCATGCATTGGAGACCCAGTTCTGTGCCGGAAGGATGAAAAGACGCTTCTGTAGACCTGCTGCAGCAGGACCTCGGGCGTAAACTCCCGCAAAGCGCTTGCACCGTCCCTACGCCAGTATGAACTGGATCAGGTTCAACGGGTCACTGCGCCGCGAAAGCCAGCAGTATCTCAGCCCCTTACCGGGACTCCCCTGGTGAATGCCTCAAGTTGAATGGGCCGGTGCTGCTTTGTCAAGCGCCTTCGGGCGCCTTCGGGCGCCTTCGGCCGGTGGCGACGTCCGGCGGCCGGCCGAGCGGAGAGCTCGCGCATGCATCGGGGACAAGTCACGCCCCGTAGACCAGGGCTGGAATGGCCAAAGTCTCATTCGCTTCGTGAAGGATGGAAAAACTGTATCGGCCATGTGCGTCGAGATCGACCGAGTAGCTCAGGCGGTCACGGATGTGGTTATCCTGGTCGAAGGCGACGATTTGCGGCTTCAGCGAGGTGATTTGCACCACGTCCAGGTAGATGGAGTTGCAGATATGATCTGGTCGTCGGGCTGGCAGGTGCAAGCGGCCGCTCTATTCAGGATGCGGCATCGGCGGCGTTCCCGATACCAATGATATCTTGCGGGCAACTTATGCAATCACCGGCTTCGTAAAACCCGACGGCGGCGGCCGTGTCCTGGCGCTGAGGATGTGCCGCTGTTCCAGCAGAGAAATCGCGTGGGCGCGGAGTTTTCGCTCTGCGAGGAAGAGTTGACGCAATCGTTTAGCTTGCTTGCAGTTCGTAGAGACCCGCCTTTGAAAGCAACTAAGCTATTGCATTGATATGTTGGTGCGCGATCGATCGCTACATAGCCGGCCGCCATTATCCGAGTATTGATCCGCCGGTGTTCGTGTTGCCGTATATGGCAATCCCTGCGAGATCGTCGCGGCCGGATCGGCCGCACCCTCTAGTCATAAAAGGGGAAGCGACCGAGAATTCCGCTGCCGAAAACTTCTCTGGCTTGGCTATGCATGCGGTAGATGAGATCGCCGCCTACCGCGACCTGGTCGAGGAAGGCATCGACGCCCAGTTCGGACAGCCTGGTTATCGCAATGCGTTAGCGGCTCAGACTTGCGGTCTCGAGAGCGGCCTTTGGGGGTCACCTCTTTTTTGTTTCAGAGGTTGGAAGACGGCTGCTCGTTACCCAATAGAAATGGCGACTACGGAACGCGATCGATCGCGGCCATCAGGAAACACCTGTCTTCGGCTCAACCTCGACATGGCGTCCGATCGACCGCAGATATACAGCTATCTCGTCCATGAGATGATCGCGTTCGCCGTAGATCTCAGCAATCCTGCGCAGCTGTGGCTCGACGGACCTCCGTTGCGCCGGCGTCAAATCAGCATCGCCAAAGACATATCCCAAGTTGCCAATCGCGCAAATGTTGCAGCCGGCCTCCACAACTGCTTGCACGAATGCCGGAATGTCTTTTTCTTGCATAGTCTTCATGTCGAACCTCTCGTGAATGGCGTGCTTGCGCGCCCATGCTGCCTTTTCAGCGTGTCCTCTGGGCGGCGCAAGCCTTGAGCGTAATTGTGCCGGGCAACCTCGACTATCCCGTCTGCCACGCTCTTTAGAGTCGGTGGGGTCTGGTGATTGCAGGCTGGGCCACTCAAAAGCCTGCAAGAAGAAAGTCATGGCGACCATTGCTCAAGATCGCGAGGGTGCGTGCAAGACCTTCCGTTGGCAGTCATGCACGCTCACCCAGCAACTGGGTATTGAGCAACTGGGTCTCACGTCGCGGGTCTCGTGTGCTTCACAGCCGAAAATAAGGTACCACCGTGGCTATTCTCAAGTGCAGGCTACCTCTTCAGGACACGGCGGAGTGCCTTCCGACGCACCCCTGGTGCAACGTGCGACCTAACGAGACACATCTCGTTCGCGTTCCCTCGACCTTTCTTCGTATTGCTGCTTGCCCTGCGATTTCAGGCCCTCTGCTAGCTTCTCGGCCGCTCTTTGGCCTGCAATGTCACTATTCAAGATCATATCCGACATCCCTGGATGGTCATAACCGTAATGCGCATGCAGTTTCCCTCACGAGCAGCGCCTATCCGTCGATTAGTTCGTCTTCCGGAACCCGAAGCCCTTTTTATCCGGCGTACCTATCCACCATTCAACCGGTATACCTTTCCCAACTTTGGCGGACCATTTACCTCAGGCATGATCATCTCGCGTGACATTTTTTTTTGGCGCCATCATCGCACGTGGCATTTTCTAAAAACCAAGACGTGTCAATTTGTAAAATCAAGGATGCGGCCGCGCCCGTTGCGAGGATTTGCAGGTAGCTCTTCAGCCCCAACACGATGTGTGAGGCGGCGGTGGAAAAGGCAACCGACGGCGTCGACGCGTCCTTTGATGATCGCAAGCGATATGCTTCGTCGCGAGCCCAGATTGCGGTCTCGGGCACAAGGCGAGATCACAGTTCTGCGATCTGTGGTAACGCGAGCCCGCAAAGCGCCGCTGCGGCCACCGCTTTTGGAATCTGGACGAGATTCGTCGTCGTCTGAGATCAGTTGATCGAGCAGTTCGCGCGCGCGGGACGCGCTTGCGGTGCAGTCTCTCCCGCGAGCTCGCCCGTGACCTTCTCATCGACGACATCCGAGAGCTGCGCGGACGGCCCTATGACCTCGTCGCTGTCGCCGGCGGCTGGAAGCACCTGACACGGCCGGCCTATGCCGATGCCATCCGCGCCTGCGGAAGCAGCGGGCGTGCCGTGGACCTGACGTGGTCGGACGTGCTGATGCTGATGTGCATCGGCACTTCCAGCCGATTACCCGCGCCGAATTGTCGTCGGTTTTCGGGAAGTAATCAGTCGCGACCTGATCGGCCATCTGCGGCACCGGCCTGATCGCGTCGAACCCGCGCAGTCCGACGCCCGGCGCTCCCTACACCTATGTGACGACAAAAGCGTCCTGCTCGAGTTCGGCCTCGACACGCTTCGCGATCTCCCGGACTGCGAGGCGCTCGAGGATGCCGGGCTGCTGAGCAGAGATGAGCTGCTTGCTGGTGAAATTATGCCAGAGTTGGCTAGTGGCCATGAGGATGCGGGTTTGGATACGGAGGAATAGCTTGGCGCTGCAGACGCTGTGGCCACCGGGCTTGCGAGTGCTTCCAGCTTTCCATAGCGAATCTAGCGCGCCCAAGGGCGTCCGAAATTTGTAGGCAAATTTCGGACATGGACACGGTCAGCGACGTCAAGCAGGCAGCGGTATGCGGCCTCTGCACCGCTGTCGCCCAAAAATTCGTGGCCATGGGCAAGCCCCACTTGAGACCCCCAGAGAGAACGCTCGTGAGCGATGGAAACGGTTTTGGTCCAAAGCTTGATACAGATGGCCTGCAGATGGGTGTAGGGTTTCAAAGCGCTCGAAGACGCGCCTTCGCAGAGTTAAAAGTCCGCGACGAACTCGTGTGTCGTTTGTCGCCAACTGCAAATTCGATAGTTAGCGCAATTATACTGCGCCGAGTCTGCCATCTCGAGCCCCAAGGGTTTGTGAGGCCTCTCGGCTCACCACCGCCTTTGCTAACCGCCGTGATTCCAAAGACGCGTGCCTTTACGGAGGGGGTCAAACGGCCTATATTATTCTTTATAAGGAGAAGAATAATGGGCACACTTGCTCGCATCTACACCCCCGCAGAGGCAGCCGCCGTCAGCGGGATAGGAATCAAGGCCGTGCACAATGCGATCGACAAACGCATTGTCGATACTGTGCCAAGCACTGCTCGGCGCATCGGTGGGGTCGTCCGACGGGCATTGACCGGCGAGGATTTGCTGCGGCTCAAGCTTTGGTATGGCGTGGGTGCGACATTGCCCGCTGATCGTCGCTACCGCCTGTTCGAGGAAATCAAAGCTGCCCCAAGGGCCAAGACCGTAAGGGCCGACGACCTGCTGATCGTCGACGTCGCCGAGGCACGTAAACAGCTCAAAGCGCGCATCGTGGATCTTGATGAAGCGGAGGCCGCCATCGGCCGCGTTAAAGGGGTGATGGGCGGAGAGCCTGTCTTCAAAGGAACCCGCATCCCTGTTCGTATGATCACGACGATGCTAGCGCAGGGCGCAGATGAAGCGGAGGTTCTGGAGGGATATCCGAAGCTAACGCCGCGCGTGATTGAGCTCGCCAGAATGTGGGTCGCCGCGCACCCGGTTCGTGGGCGGCCTAAGAAGCTGGTCGAGCAGGGCGTGAAAATAAAGTCGTCGAAGCGCGTGGTTTTGAAGGGCGACCCAGGTCCGTCGGCCAGGTCGAGACGCGTGTGACCTCGTGAGGTTTCTGATCGATGAGTGCCTGCACACGTCTCTGGTTGCGGTAGCCCAAGAACGCGGACATGAAGCAAACCACGTCAACTGGCTTGGGCTAAGCGGCGAAACCGACTGGGACCTCATGCCGCTCATTATCGATGAGGATTTCACCTTCGTCACCAACAATGCTAAGGACTTCAGGAAGCTCTATGCCAAAGAACCGGTTCACGCCGGCCTGATTATCGTCGTCCCTCAGGTCGGGCCTGAAAAACAGAGAGAGCTCTTCGATGCTCTCCTCGAGGATCTTGGCCCAGAGGAATTCCTGATTAATGAAGTTATCGAAATCGAGATCGAAAACGGCATTGCAATCGTAACACGATACGATCTGCCGTCGCCCTAGCTGAGGCTGCGCGATCTCCGCTTATGACCGACCCGGTTGCCAGTCGCTCATCTGCAAAATGTTACCGCCGAGTTTTGCAAACGCGCGTTGGCGGCAGGAGAAAACGAGAATCTGCTGATCGTGTGATTGACGATGCAAAGCGTCGAACATGCGCTCGATGCGGTCGTCATCGGAATAAACCAAAGCGTCATCCAGGATAACCGGTGTGGGTCGGCCGTCGCGGGCAAGCAAACGGGCGAAGGCCAGACGTGTCAGAACCGAAAGCTGTTCTCGCATGCCGCCACTCAACCTATCGACATCCTCATCCTGACCATTGCGGCGAACGGTCTGTGGCAACAGTGTGTTCTCGTCGAACACTATGGAGATGTCATCGAATAGCAATCCAAGCAGCGGTCGCAGCTCGGACATGACCGGCTTCAGATAAAGATCGCGTGCCGTCGAGCGCGCAGCGACCAGCGTCGTGCGCAGCCGGTCGAGGACGGCTTTTTCGAATTCGAAGCGTCTCGCTCGCTCTCCAGCGATTTCCAATTTTTCTGTGGCCTCGCGCAAAGCTTCTTCCACCGCGTCGTCGGACCGAGTGCGAATATGGCCATTGAGATCGGCCAGGGTTACACGCAACTGACTTGCTTCCTGTGTGGCGGCATCCTGAACCGAACGGGCGCGGCGCAGAACGGCTTCAGCGCTGGTGAGATCGCGAGCGCCGTCGCGCAGGGGAGCAGCGCGCATTTCGGCCGCTTCGCGCAGCTTTTGTCGTGCGGTGGCCTCGGTGAGCAGCAAGCGCCCCTTTTCCTCGCGCGCTGCATCGGGTCCCAATATGACCTCGAGGCTGGTCAGTTCCGCCTGGATGGTGACATAAGCCGTCTCCGCAGCCATGACAGCCTCGTCGGCATGGCTGCGCAAAGGCAAGGCCTCGCGCACGCTGTTGCGTGTTGTCGCCACACGCTGCTCGGCTGCGGCATGATGTTGCCGGATCTGTTCTGGATCGACTTTGAGTTCGAGGTCCCCGGCCCCGAGGGCACTCAGACGAGCAAGCTCCTCGTGTAATTGCTGTATCCCCTTGGGCGCGAGATCGGCAAGTCGCTGACGCGCCAAGCCCAGTTCGGTAGCTTTGTCGCGCGCTTCCACTAGGCGCTGGCGTGCCGTCCTGAGGCTATCGACACCGAGGGACGCAAGCAGGCTGCGGTGCTTCGCTTCGGCGTCTTCGATGGTCCGGTCGGCCTGCTGCGGCCGATTCGATCGCAGGGTCAAGGCTCCGATGCCGGCAATATCCAGGCGTACGGTGCCAGCAAAGCTTTGGTCTTCTGCATGGGGCAAGGGCTTGGCATCGATGGTCACCAAATCGGCGGCGCCGTCCCGGTATTCCATGCATAGCGTCGGCAGGGTTGCCAGGTGAGCTGCACGAAGGCTGGCGATCTCGATTTCGAGCGCCTGGAGTTGCTCGACAGCTTGTTCCGGCACCGCCAGCATCGCCAGTGCTGCCTCTCCATCTTCGATCTGGGTTCTGGCGACTTCGGCTTGTTTCAACCGGTTGTCCGAGCCGGCCAGTTGTTCGGCAGCGTCACGCGCCAAAAGAGTCGCATCCAGCCGCGCGAGCAATTCGCGTGCTTCGCGCTCTTCCAGTTCGGCTGCTTGAACTTCGCCCATCGCTTGTTCGTTTTCGGCAATGGCAGAAGCGCGCCGATCGAGAACCTCACTGCGGCGAAGCTGCGCAATCGTCGACTGCTGGCGCAAATCCGTGGCTCGTTTGAGCGCGGTCCGAAAACTATCGAGGGCCTGCTGCGCCGCGTCGTGGTGAATTGCGGCAAGGGCAGCTTCCGCCTCGGCGGCTTTCAAGGCTTCGCTGTGCGATTTGGCGGCCTCGACTGCGGCTTCCGCGGCCGAGATGGCTTCCCGCCGAGTGGCGCCTTCTTCGGGGTTTTCAAGCTCAGACAGACGCGCCAACGCCATGCGCCGCTTGTCGAGCGAATCGCGCAGACCGGTGACTTCGGCGCTGAGACGCTGCTCGTCTTTCACCAGCTTGTCACGCTCGTCGAGCGCTGCCGCATAGAGACCGCCGCTCTTGGGACGCAGCGTTGACGTAACCAGGCTATAGAGTTCTTCTTCACATGCCGCGGCGATTTCGGCCATGCGTCGCCCGCCGGTCAGGGCTTCAACTTCCCCCTGAACCGAGGACAGTAGGCTTTCGCGCACGCGTTTTTCGCCGTCCTCCTCGCTTTTGCTGCGCCTTTCGATGCCGGTGACCCCTTGGCGAACCCAGAGCAATCCTGCCGGTCCTGCGCTTCCGCCATGGATTAGTTTGCCGATAAAGGCTTCGGCCTCATCGGCTTGAGCCAACAGTCGCCCGCCGTCGAGGTCAATAACGCTGGCCAGCCTGCCGCCATAAAACTGCTTGGCAAGTCGATAGCGTCCTTCTGAAGTGGTGATGTCGGCCTCCACCACCGGATTGCCCCCACTGTAAGGCCGCAACAGTCGCACGCCTTCGGGTGTGCCCGTGTGAGGCTGGAAAAAGAGTGCGTGCAGCGCTTCGAAGAAGGTTGATTTGCCGAACTCATTGACCGCGCAAAGCACGTTGACGCCGTCGCCGATGTTTTCGATGGCGACGCCTTGCCCGGCGAACCGTTTGACGTTGTGGAGCCGAAGGGCCGTAAGTTTCATGATCCCATCGCCTCGCAATAGCTGAACAACCGAACCAGTGCTTCTCGCGATATGTCGCGTTCGACAGCCGACCGGGTTTCGTCGCTGCTTTCATCCAACAGTGCCTGCGCTGCCTCGCGAAGGGCACCAGAGCGGTCGATCCGATCCAAATCGCCACTTTCGCAGTCGGTCGCGAGCCCGTCCCCGTCCAGTTCCAGATAGGCGAAGTCGGGCGCGGCTACCGCGATCGCCGCTTGAAGGATCGTTCGCCCACTTAACCGCACCCGGCCAGACGCGGCAATTCGCAGCAAAGTCTGACGCCGCAGATGAGCCGGTGGAAGCAACGCTTCAAATGCCGCGGCGCTGTCGTCGCCAGACAGCAGATGCAGGGGAGCGGTTTTCCAGGAAAAGCTAGCTGTTTCAACGGCCACGATCTCGGGCACGGCGCCAGGCCCGGCAATGGAAACGACAAGGGCCTGACCGGGTGTATCATGCTTGAAACGGTCAGGTTCGGGCGCACCGCTATAACGGCTGCGCTCATTGATGGTGACGGGTCCGTGCCAGTCGCCAAGTGCCAGATAATCGAGGCCGGCCTTAGTCGCGCGATCTGGTGCAATGACATCGGACGCTGCTGAATCTTCGGAAAAGTTCTGAATAGCGCCATGAGCAAGGCCGAGCCGGATGGCGCCTTGCGGCGTCGCGGCGCTGTTCATCCACTCGGTAAGGTCGCGACCGGGTCTGCGGGTGGTGCAAGGTGCAGGCAGCAGCGCCACGTCCGCGCCAATGGTCAGGGTTTCGGGCCGCGTCGCCAGCAGGACATTGTCCGGCACAACGCTGTCCGCTGCACTCCACAATTGATCAGCCAACAGGGAATCATGGTTGCCAGGCAGCAATATCCAGCGCAGAGGCGCGCTCTGGCTCATCTCGGCCATGGCCTGCCGCAACATCGCTGGAGTGGGCGTTTCGGTATCGAACGTATCGCCGGCCAGAAGTATGGTGGATGCACCATGGACGCGTGCCTGCTCTGCCAGCCGGCTGATCGCGCCATGGCGCGCTTCACGGAGCCGCCCGCGCAGATCCTCTGGCATGTTGCCGAACCGCTTGCCGATATGAAGATCGGAGCTGTGGATGAATCGAAACATGGAGTCTCCGAGACTATGTCGATGCCAGGTTGCGCTGGGCGCGATCGATGGCTTCATCCAGCCGGGAGCGTGAAATCGCCGCAAGTCGCTCGACACCGAGCAGACGTGCAAGGTCGAGAGCGGGGTCGGACTGTTCCAGAATGTCCTCGTTCGCAACGACGACAGCGGCCAGCTCGGCGATTGGAATGTCGGCAATGGACCGGCGGGCATCGGCATCGAACGGCATGCGATAATCAAGCAGGTCGACCACCGTCCCTCTCTTCCATAGGAAGCTGCCGCTGGATTCTTCAGTTCTATCGAACTCGCGCAGATGCAGGTCGATCCGCTCCCGAATCTTGTTGCCCGTTCTGAGCCAGCCATGCGCCCGTGCGATGCGCTGCGCAAGGACGTCATCTCGCAGAGGTCCTTCCTGCTCGATCACCGCGTCGACCATGGACCGCAGCGTGCCTCGGTAGACGAAGTCATAAAACTGATCCGGGCTGGTGGAAAATCCGGTTAGATCAGTCAGGCGATAACGGCCGCCCGTCGGTACGGTATCATGCGTCGAATGCGCGGCCGCAGGCAAAATTCCTGCAGATGCCGATGGGCGCTCTCCCGTCGCGAGGGGAGCGGCGACAAGTTCTGGCTCTGATTTTATCGACGGATGTTCCGGTTCGCCGGCCGATGCTAGGTCTTCGGCTGGCAATGGGTCCATGGGGTCGACCTTATGTCCCATGTCCCAATGGATCGCGGCTTCACTTTCCTGTTGTTCAGCCTGTTTGCGACGGCTTTCCTCGAGCAGCGCGGCCAGGCTGGCATGAAGCCTCTCGGTGCAACCTTCGAGATCAAACCACCAATCGGTTGACCATACCCGGACAATGTTCCACCCGAGGCCGCGCAGGACCTGCTCGCGGACCTTGTCTCGATCTCGCGCCGTGGCAGAACTGTGATAGGTCGCGCCGTCGCATTCGACCCCAGCCAGATAGGCGCCGGCGAGATCGGGATGCCGGATCCCTATATCCACTCGAAAGCCCGAAATGCCGACTTGAGGAACGATGGTCCATCCGCGCTTCTCAAGCTCGGCAGCGACGGCCTCCTCGAAAGGGGATTCCAGGGCTCCGACCGATCCGCGTTCCTGCGCTGGCAATGCCACAGCGCCGCGTTCGGCAAAATCGAGAAAGGCTTTGAGATGCTGTACGCCGATCGCTTTGGTTCGGTTGGGGTCGATCTGGTCGGCGGCAAAACCTGAAAATACGATCAGTTCCTGCCGCGCACGCGTCACCGCGACATTCAGCCGGCGTTCGCCGCCGTCCCGATTCAGCGCGCCGAAATCCATGCTGCGCTTGCCGGCATTATCTTGCGAAAAGGTGATCGAAAACAGGATTATGTCACGCTCGTCCCCTTGGACATTTTCCAGATTCTTGACGATGGCGGGCTCAATACGCTCGTCGGCAAAGAACCATTCAAGCTCCGGCTCTGTCTGGCGTGCCTTGTCGAAAAGGTCGAGGATGAGCGACTGCTGTTGCGCGTTGAAAGTGATGACTCCGAGCGTGGGTCGGTCCTTTTCCGGTAGGGCCAGCCAACGCCGCATCCTGCTGACCGCCTCGTCGGTTACCGCTTGGGCTTCGATTCGATTGGTGCGGCTTTTGCCACGGTCATAGATGCCGGTCGTGATTTTTCGCAGCTGAACTGCCCGATCTTCCACCGTTGGCGAAGGGAATGTGATGAGCCGGTTCTGATAGTAGTGATGGTTGGAAAAGGCGATCAGCGACTCATTGCGGCTACGATAATGCCAGCGCAGGTCACGTACCGGGATGCCGGCCGCTTTGGCTTCGTCGAGAATGCTCTCAAGATCCTTTTCGTGTTCGACGACTTCCTCGTCCTCCTCGTTGCGGCCAAAGAAATTGGTGGGCGGCAACTGCTTGGGATCGCCTACGATTATGGTTTGATGGGCTCGCGCGATGGCACCGACGGCGTCCCAGGTGGTGATCTGCGATGCTTCGTCGAAAATCACCACGTCGAACAGGGCTTGGTCGGGCGGTAGATATTGAGCGATTGAAAGAGGGGACATCAGCATGCACGGCGCGAGCTTGGCAAAGCTCGTCGGCATCGCGCCAATCATCTCGCGGATTGACCGGCTGGGCCGCTGCAATTCCATCTGATGGCGCAACAGGCCCAACTCGGAATTGCGCGGGACGCCTTGCACAGCCGGCAAACCATGAGCGATGGCACTGATGACGCGAAGGCTTGCTTGAGCGCGGACAAGATCGTCGATTTCCCGGAAATCTTCGATGGCGTGCTCGTGCTGGAAGCGACGGAAATTCCGCAGCACCGGATCGGCATCCAGCGTGGCCGGCAGCCACCAGCGTACATAGGCCAGGCGGAACGCGGATTGAGCTTCAGCTGGTCGCACTAGACCCGCCTCGATATCGTCGACCAACGCTCCCAGATTGTGACTGACAGCCCTGCGACGAATGCCGCACCACGAAGTCCAGTCCCGGAGAAGATGACGGGCGTCGAGCAAGTCTCCCATCGCAGTCGTCAATTCGGTCAGCGGGTTATCATGTTCTGCCCAAGAAGGCGTCTTTCCAGCAGGGATCGCAAATTGGGTCTTGGCAGCCTCGAATGCTGCAGAAGCCGCAAGGAAGCGGGCTGCCCCATAGCGCATCGTGCTATCTGCTGCACCGCTTCGCAGGCTCGGGGCGGTTGCTTGCAGGAGCGCTTTGAAATCCTCCGTGCCGAGGCCGGGCAGGCGTAGCGTCTGTCGAAGCCTTTCGGCCATCGAGAGTATCTGATCGATACGGTGGGTGTCGGTATCAAGTGCGGCAAATCCGATCGGCTTCCCAGATAGGATGTTGGCTTCGACAGTGGCCCGGCGGTCCTGCATCAGGCGCAACAGCAGCAAGTCGTGCTGAGGATCGGCTACCCCCTCTGTGACATAGCCTTGAAGCAGCTTCTGGACTTTGCGTTTGCCCAACTGACTGTTTGGCCAGAATGCAGAAGCGGCCTGCTGCCATTGCTGCTCTATGTCCTCCACCCGTATGCGCGCAACGGCAGCCTCGTCATAGCGGGCCGACAGGTCCTTGCGAGACTTGCGATAGTCTCCGATTGCCTCATTGAGAGTGGCGAGGGCTCCCCGCAACTGGGCGAAATCTCGATCAAAGACAATGCTGACGTCATAGCCGGCACTGTCCTGGAGTGCCGCTGCTAGTTTTCGCAGCGCTTCGAGCTCCGCTTTTGACGCGTCGCCTTTGGCGCGCAGGCCGATGCTCACCAGGAAGGCGTCGAGTGCGGTCGCTAGAACCTCGGACGCATTCTTGAGGGTCTTTGCCCCTTCGAGCAAATTGTCCTGCCAGCCTGACGTCCACTCGGTGACATCTATAAGACGCAAGACCGACCGCATCTCCACCGACTGAAATGCGAGACCTGTTTCGGCGGCAATATGCTCCAGCGCCAGCCGGTTTGCCTCGTCATGGGAATCGCGCGATGGCCAGGACAATCTCGGAGCGTGCTGCCGCTTGTTCTTGAGAGCGATGCCGAGCGCCAGATAAGGCGTCAGACCATTGACATGGTGCCGATGCAGCGCTTCGACATAGGCATTCAGTTCGTCGCGACGGACGCGAAGCCGCTCGTTGATCGCAATCCACTCCGCTGCGTCCACGCGCACGCCGCTTTCCCAGCTGATCCTGAGCTGGGTGAGAAAGTTGCGTCGGTCCGCCTTGCTGGAATGGAGTTCGAGACAATGCGCGCCCAGGCCATGTTCGCGCAGGCGGCGATACACCACATCGAGCGCCGCCGTCTTCTCGGCCACAAACAGCACGGTTTTGCCAACTGAAAGACAGTTGGCAATCATGTTGGCAATGGTCTGGCTCTTGCCAGTGCCGGGAGGACCGATGATGACAAAATCGCGACCCTCAGCGGCGGCAAGACTTGCGGCGGTCTGTGAGGAGTCGGCCGGCAGCAGCAAAACCATGTCGGACGGGGCATAGTGCCGGTCGAGTTCGCGCTCGTCGCGGAATGATGCGCCATTGCCCTCGAAAGCTATCTCCGGCGTGTCGATCAGATGGCGCACGACACGGTTTTCGCGCAGCGCATCGGTACGCTCGACCAGATCCTTCCACATGAGAAACTTGGCGAAGGAAAAGGTCGACAGCGCCGTCTCGTCCACCACCTCCATGCCGGGGACGTCGCGCACTGCCTGGCGCATAAGACCGAGCAGCCTCGGCACATCAACGCCGCTTTCGTCCTCGGGCAGCTCACCGGAAAACTGTGGCAGTTTGAGCTCGAAGTCGCGTTCGAGAAACTGCAACAAGGTTGCGTTGAATCGCGGTTCATCTTCATGGAAGCGCAAGGTAAAATGCGATGTTGCGCTGCGGCGCTCGATTTTGACCGGTACGAGCAGCAATGGCGCGCGATAGCTGCGCTCGTCCTCGGCCTTCTTCTTCCAGCGCAGGAAGCCGACCGCCAGGAAGAGCGTATTCGCGCCGCCCTCGGCAAAATCGTTGCGCACTTGCCGGTAAAGATCGATCAGCCGGGATTCCAATTGACGCCCATCGAGCGTCGACGGGAGCTCGTCGCGCAGAAGCGCTTCCGCGGCAAAGCCACGCTGGAGGTCACGTCCGTGCACCTCGCGATAGAGGACAGCATCCCGCTCGCCCAGTGGATTCTGTTCGGGGAGCGAAATCAGCCGGATCGAAGCGCCTGCCATCAGACGGTCCTCGAGGTAGCCGACGTCAGTACAAAGAAACGGAATTGTCTTCTTGGAGTCCGGAAAATTGAGCAGGCGGTTCCGCAGTGTCAAATCGAGGAGCTTTTTCTGCCAGCGGTCGATCCGTCCGGCCGCTGTCGTCGGCTTTACCTCGACGATCTCGACCGGCAGGGCTACCACGGCCGGTGCGGCTGGCAACGGCAACGCGATTTCGGTTGCCGCCTCTGCATCCACGCTGCGGCGCGTCGGTTCGTGCGAAGCAAGCGGTGTGATGCCGCCGCTGCGCGAGCGGCGTATATCGATGGCTGCGACAAAGGTGGCTACCTGCGTTTCGTCGAGCCGCTGTTCGATTGCGTGTTGGGCAGCCTCCAACGTCATCGCCGGCCGATGCGTCACGCCTGTCGTCTCAAACACGATGAGTTCGCGCGATGCCAGCGCCTTGCGGACCTCCATGGCATCGGGTTCAATGGCGTTGGCGAGCGTCCTTTGTGTCATCCAGACGCCGACGGCCGCGTGTCCCTGAAACATCAAAACGACGGGATGCAAGCCCGTCGCCTCCAGGGCGGACGCGAATAACAGACTGGTATCGAGACAGGTTGCCAGCTTTTCTGCCGTAATAATTGAGGGACGTCGAATTTTTTGGCCGCGGCTTTCGAAGCTCGCAGGTGGCTCTGCATAATGCAGCGATAGGCCAGCAATGGCCGAATAAATTGCGGCCGCCAGCATGAATGCGCGTTGCGGATTGCCGCTTTGATAGCCATCGAGGCTGGAAGGATGACCATGCGCTGCGAGCAGCTCCGCTGCGGAACGCAGCAGTCCTGCGATCGCCGGGTCGTTCGGCATGACGAATGCGGCGAGCAATTGCGCCATATCGACGACGCCACCCCATTCGTCGCGGGCAAGCAGGCGCACCGCAACGCGCTGCTCGGCCAGCACTGCGCCTCCTGAGGTTAGGCGCAACGTTATCTCCCCGCGCTCAGCCTCGTTGAGACCGGCCAGATAGCCGGCGTCGAGATCGATTTTTCGATCGCTTAAGGGAAGCCGGTCGCCAGCAACGATCCGATCAATTGTCCAGCTTTTGGCGCGCAAAAAAGGGGGGTTCGATGTCAGCTCGAGAGTGCATTTTTCGAAACCCTGCTGGGTCGGGTTGTTGAGCGCGATAGACCGGATCACCGGAATAGCATTTTGGAAGGACGCATATGTAAAGCTGGCGGCGATGTCCGCCACGACTTCTATTACGGGCGCGGCTGATATACCGGCAGCATCGCCAGTCTCCGAACTCGTTTCCATACCCCATCCCCTATTTTCATTTACGATAGAACTTTGCCGCCAGAATTTGAAAGTAAATTCTCGGTATGGTCGCCGCTTATGTCCAGCAGCATAGATTTCTAAAAGTGTTACCGCCCAGATAACGGTCGAAATGGAGACAGGCGATAATCGGTCGTCACGATTGGAGGGGATCCAAAAGTCGCGGAAATCGGAGCGCCGGCGCACGCTGCTGAAACCCAAGACGGGCAGGACGTCATCCGCAAATGTGTGGCGGTCCGGGCGCCATGGACCAAGCGTTGCGCGCCTATCGCGAGCGCTGTCGTGGCGCCTATCGCGGACTCGGACCCAGCCCGACAGTGACGGCGAACCTCGATCGGCCTATCGGTGAGGCGGTCGAATTCCGCCCATAGACTATCGAAAGGCACGCACTTCCAGCTCTATCTCCTCGTACGCGTTGCCGGCTACCTAAATTCGTGCGCGCGGTCCAATGCCTTTGATTGCTGATGTCGTTGTGGAGACGTTTGATCGCTGAAGCATTTGTTTGCTGACCTAGCGGCGCGGGGGGAGGTCATTTATTGGGTACATCTCCAGCACTCTATGTGCGATCGCGAGGAAAATTTGTCCAGACAAGCGAATTCATCGAATCTGGACTAATCAATAAGTATAATGATGGTAAGATTCGGGGGGCAGGAATGGCCGAGGTTGGACTTTTGGAATGGGCGGATAAGCAGCCCGACTGGATTAGGGATGCCTTAAGAAGACACGCCGCGCGGCCGGGCTTCAACCTCGAGCAGGAGGATAAGGCCGGTGTAACAGCTCGGGTCCGCCACGTCGGTGGATTTACCGCTGATCTGCCCGAATGCTCTCCGCTCTCGGCGGAGCATTTGAGGGCCAACAGTTCGAACGAGCCGCGCGCGGTGCTTTGCTCACTCGGCCCCGTCAAGCATTTGAACCGCCTCGCCGAAGAGCAGCAACTGCGTTTCGCCACCGATGGCATCACCATTATCTACGGCGACAATGGAAGCGGAAAGAGCGGCTATTGCCGGATCGCGAAGAAGCTTTGCCGTAGTCTGACGGCGGATGATCTTCTTGGCAACGTGTTCGAGATCGGCACCAAACCGCCAGCCGAAGTGCTTGTCCGGTTTCTCGAAGAGGGTGCTACGGAACCGACCCCCATAACCTGGAAGGACGGAACGCTGCCCCCCGCGTCAATTGCACGGATCTCCGTTTTCGACTCCGCGAACGCTCGCCTCTACGTCGATAAGCAAAACCGTATCGGTTTTCTGCCCGCAGCCATCGCGCTTCTCGAAAGCCATGGACGTCACCGCACCGAGCTCGAAGCCGACTTCCGGGAAGAAATCAAAGCGATCGAAAAGAACCTAAAGACACCATTGCCGAGTGGGTACACAGCTGCCGGCGCGGTCGTAAAGCTGCTGGCTCGTCTCGAAATCAAGTCAAAGGACGTGATGCCTTCCGCAGCCGAAATCAAAAACCTCGCTGCCCTCTCAGAGCAGGACATGGCTGATCTCGCTGGCCTCGAACAGGCTCTGGCAAGCGACCCTTCAACGATGGCGACAAAGCGTCGGCGTGCCAAGGCGGCCTTGGAAAAACTGCTGACTGCATCTGAACAGATCGACGCGGCTCTCTCAGCGGCGGCCCTCGAGATTTATCGCAATCTATATGCAACAGCCGATTCTACAGCGCAGGCTGCACAACTTGCCGCCTCAGGAGCGTTCGCGACTATGCCGTTGAGCGGCGTTGGGCTTTCTCCCTGGCGGTATATGTTCGACCATGCACGAGCCTATTTAGCGAGCGTCACTGGCATCGATCATCAGCACTTGCCAGATCAGGAAGGCGATCGTTGCATGCTCTGCCAGGAGCCGATGACGGCGGACGCCGCGGGGCGGATCCAATCCTTCAATGACTTCGTAACGGGCGCCGCAAATAAGGCGGCGCAAGTCGCATCTATTGCCCATGAAGAGGCCCTGCGCCAAATCAAAGGACTCACCATTGCGACCGGGGAGGCGGTTGAGGCGGCTCTCGGAGAGTTTGGCGATCTGTCCGCCGCACGCAAGGCGATGGTGGCCCTGATCTCGGCATATTATGTCGAGGCAGGTAAAAGGCGTGATGCAATTGTCGTTGCGGCTGCGCTGTCCGAGTACGCTGCGTTCCCGCAACTTGCGGCGCCAGTTGCATCGAAACTCCGAACGGAGGCGGAGGCGCTAGAGGCCGAAGCGCTGACGGACGACAAGGCAGCGGCCGACGACGGGAACCGCGCTACCGATCGAGCTCGTCGCGATACACTCAAGGATCGGAAAAAACTGGGCGACGATCTCACCATCGTTCTCGCGCGCTTGGCGAATCTCGAAGAGCGGCGCAAGCTTCTCTCATGCTGCGATGCTGTCGAAACAGGCTCGGTGTCACGGCAGATGACGTCGCTTCGACGAAGCCTCGTCATGCAGGATCTCGAAAAGCGCGTCGTCGCCGAGATTGAGACTCTGGCGTTAACGCACATCCCGTTCGCAGTTAATGATCGTAGTCAAGATGGGCAGAGCTATTTCGAGGTCGGGCTCAACGCGGCAAAAGCGATCTCAAACAGCAAGGTCTTAAGCGAAGGAGAGCAGCGCGCGCTTGCCCTGGCCTGTTTCTTAGCCGAGGTCGGAGGAGACACATCGCGTCAAGGCATGATCATCGACGACCCCGTGTCATCTCTCGACCATGTTCGGATCAGGCGGGTCGCGGCAAGGCTCGTAAAAGAAGCGGCCACAGGACGTCAGATTATTATTTTCACCCATAATCTTCTGTTCTTCAACGAGGTGGTTGACGCAGCTGCGCAGGCCAATCCGCCGATTCCCCTTGTTCGAAACTACATCAACAAGTCCGAATCTGCCGGTTTTGGCTTGATTAGCGAAACTGACGAGCCGTGGATCGCACAGTCTGTCACGAAGCGCATCGAGACTCTCAAGACGCGCCTGAAGAGCTTCGACGGCGCCACTGATTTCACCACCGATGCTTGGCGAAGGTCAGCGAAGGATTTCTACAGCGATCTTCGGGAAACCTGGGAGAGGCTCGTTGAAGAAATCCTGCTCGGTAAAGTCGTCGAGCGATTTAACAGCGATGTCAAGACACAGAGCCTGAAGGGTGTGGTGGTCGAGGACGAAGACCACAAGCGAATCTATTGGGCCATGAAGCGAGTTTCGGAGCGTTCTGGACATGACATGGCGTCCGCCAAGGCCATTCCAGTTCCAACACCAAACGATATGAAGAGCGATCTTGATGGAATTGACCAATATCGTATCGACACCACCAAACGAAAAAAGGATGCCGAAAAGCGCCGGATTGAATTCGAACAGCCTCCCAAGGCGACTGTACTCTAGCCTAATGACTATTGTCGTGTATTACTGGCCCTCACTGGCTTCATCCTGCTGCGCATGCCGGTGTCCGCCTGCCGCGGGCGAAGCCGACGTGACGAGGAAGTATCGCGAGGGCGCCAAGCCATCAATGGCTGTGCGCTCGCTCTTCATCTTGGATTTCAGCGCCGAGAAGCCTGACCGCTGGTAGTGCTTCGCCTGCACAATGTCGCCGCCGGCAAGGGCATGTCGACCATCCATCGCGTCGTCCGGTCCCTCGGGAAAGGCCTCGAAACGCTTGTCGATCTCGCGACCTACGAGGTCGCGGGCCAAATCCTCAAACTCGTTATGGGACAAACTCGAGAAATCATAAGCCATGCGCCCAGATTGAGTGCCCATTTGGTGGGCAGACAAGCAACCGGGGGCACAATTGCGTCGTGCCTCTCCATTACCAACAAAAAGATAAACGCGCTTTCCAGGCGATGCGGTCGGATGATCGTTTCGCGCTTGGCAAAAGCGAACGGATTAGTCTATGGCTCTCGGCGGGGGGGCGAGTTATGCGACGGGTGCGAATCCTTCAAGTAGGCGATATTCACTATCCGGATTGGCATCCTTCCTCTAGCAACATCGATGCCAAGGATAGCAAGTTCGCTCCGAAAATAACGCAGAAGCTACGCGCGTCTTCGCTGCGTGCCGTCTTGACGAAGCTTCGGCGGCTGACGACTTCGAAGCCCTTGGATTCGATCGCCTTCATGGGGGATTTCACGAGCCGTGGCGACAAGACTTTCATTGCTTCGGCATTCCAGCATTTCACGTTGCTCTGCCGCGCACAGGGGCGCAGTTCAAAGGCGCTTCCGTTGATATTCGTACCGGGAAATCACGATGTGAACCGTGATGACGCGCGCGAACTTGGACCGACTGAGAAATTCAGCGAAATGGCGAGTTTAGCCGCCCGCTTGGGTTGGCAGACCGTTCCCGTGGACCAACCCGTGCACTTCAGACTTCCGACAGGATCCGCAGGCGCAAACTTCATCCTCGTCAACACAGCGATAGGCAGTTGGGAGCTTCAGAACCTTCCCGCGTTCCTTCGTGATCGTCTCGAGGCACTCGGTCCTTCTACAGAACCTGTAGATCTCGGCTCGCCGGACACCTCGGGACATTCGCCCGCGACACCTCCCAGCGATCCAGACAAGGAGGCGTCCGACGACGAGTATTACGGTCAGATGGACACGCCATACATCTCGCGTGAGATGCTTGCAGGCCTACAGGAATTGCTCCAGCAGCCCGACATGCGTTACGGCATCATGATCGGCCATCACAATCTGCTGCCACAAAAGACTCCGCGCATTACGCCATACGCGGAGATGCTCAACAGCGGATTTGTCAGAACTCAGCTGCTGCAGGGCAACAAGCCTATCGTCTACCTGCATGGACACATACATGCCGATCCGGTCGAGATCGTCAACGATCCAAGGTTTCCGGACGGCAAATTGATCTGCATCTCAGCACCAGAGATACAGTCAGGTTTCAATGAGCTCGTCTTCTTCACGACCGATCAGGGAGAGCTCGTCGGCATCCGACTTATACCCTACCGCACCAATGTCGCCGACGGGACGGTCATGGAAGGCGAACATTGCTTCATCTCGACTATGTCCAACGGCAAGGCCTTTCTGAACAACGACACGTTTGACCTGATGCGCCGACTGCGCGACCATGCCACCAGGCGCGGGAATGGGTTACTCTTCTGGGACGAGATCACTGAGATTGCCGCCTCCGCCGAGCTCGGGCTAGATTTGGAAGACTCTCTTCTGATGCTCCAAGCGGCGCGCTTCGTCGAGATAGACGGCCTCACGAAGGCAAACTCGGCTTGGCGCATTAAGGTAAGGGACGAATAGAGATGGAGAATCCGTTCGGCCCCAACAGGATCGAGTACGAAAGTCGCCCGATACTGTGGTTCAGTCAGAAGTCGGCCTTGATTTCTGCCGCCGCCAAGCCGGTCTTCGTCGCAGGGACGAGAGGCAGCGGCAAGACCAGTATTCTTCGCTCGCTTTCCACAGTTCATATCCTCGAAGACAAAAGTCTCGCGGACCAAGTCGGCAAGCTCGGCTGGTATGGCGTCTTCTTCCAGCTCAATGAGACATTTTCGCCCCTAATCGACAACGCGGTTCTGAACCTCATTCCGGAGCGGATACGCTTCGACACGGCCGCCGTGATCCCGCGGCAATTCGTAATCTTCTCTCACTATCTGGAGCTGAAGATAGTCGAACGCCTGCTCGAGAGCATCAGCCAGCTCAGACGCGACAGCCACTTGAAATACCGGGCCTCTGAAGATAGGGACGTCGCCTTGGCACTGCATCGCGAAGTGCTGCACTTCATACCCCAACCTGCCCGTCTCGACTTCTTCAGCATAGATGAGCTGCGGGGTGGGATAACCCGGTACGTCGACGAATGCTTCAACGCGTTCTTCTTTGCCGCCGATGAGGGAGCGACCGGCTTCAGAGCGACAGACCCTGGCGCGATCATTAACAAGGTCGCGACCGCGATCACCCCACTTTTAAATGGCCCATCTTTCGCCGGTGACAGGGCGCCCTTCTTCAAGATCCTGATTGACGACTGTGAGGCACTGACACCGCTCCAACAGCAGTTCCTGAACACCTTGGTGAGGAAGACGCGCGGCAATGTGAAATGGGTCCTCGCCTACATCGGCGGCCTTTACGACACGATCCGGACGATCATACCCGGCCAGTCGCTCTCGAATGCTGACCGGGACGTCGAGAATCTTGATTCAGTCGATCCGAGGGAGTTCGCCACGCTGTGCGAGAACGTGTCGTCGCTTCGGCTCTACTATGCGCTTCCTGACCATCTGCGGAGTGATCTCAAGCGCAACGATGCGCTCAGCGCGTTTTCGCTCAAAAACCGGCTGGGGCGGCTTTCCGTCAATGACATCATCGAGCGGGTTATCATATCGGGTCATTCCGAGGGCAGAGAAGAGCTTGTGGCACTCGCTGATGCAGCACGTGAATTCCTCTCCGTGAATTTGAGGACGGCGGATCAGCAGCAATTCCTTCTTGATCGAAAAGCGCGCCCTTATGCCGAAGGGCTGGCGCTCGCGCTCATGAACCCGGAAATCAAGCGCCGGCCCATGAGCAAGGCGGATGCTTCAAATCTGAAGAGGTCGATCGCCCGGAAACAGGGATGGGCTTTTCTGAAAGCGTGCCAGATGCTGCGTCTGCATGACTACCCGTACGTAGGGCACCAGATCATCACATCATTGAGCGACGTCTGTATACGCGATTTCCTTGATATAATGGGAGAGATCTTCCGCCGCAGTGTTCCGAGTTCCAGTGATCCACGAAAACTGGTGGAATTCATCAACTCGGATTTACAGATTCATCTCGAACAGCAGAGACAGGCTGTGAACGCCGCCTCTCAACGGAAGCTTGATGGACTTCAGGCGCTTTCACATCCGTACGAAGAAGAGAGCGTGCGCATGGTGCGGGCGTTGGGTTACCTGACCGCTCGCCTCCAGACAGAGTTTGCCGAAGAAAATGCTCTAGGAACGACAGAGAGAGGCATTTTCAGGGTTGATCTAAAGGAAATGCGCTCGCTGGTGAACCGACTGGAGCAACCCAGCGGAAAACTGGACGAGGTCCTGCGTCGGGCGGAAAGGGATGGGTTTATCCGGGAGGTCTCCGCCGCCGGCAACTTTGAGGTGGACCGCGCCGACCCCGCATCGAAGGAGATGCTGATCAGATTGCATCGGCGATTTGCACCTTACTTCGGGTTCTCCTATCGCGGCCCGTACGAAATCAACACAATCCCTGCGGCGCAGATGGTCGACCTGCTTTTTACCAGGCATCGGCTCCCAGAAGACTGGGCCGACTCGGTGTTTAAGGAGCTCGTCGCGCGGCCCGCACTCAAGACCGAATTCCAGCACTCGCTTTTCGAGAGCGATCTCGAATGACCGCTTCAACTGTCGAGTATCGAGTCTTCGGCCATCTGGCCGTCACTGAGAAGGCGAGAGATGCAGGTACCTGCGAAACGATGGAGGCAGATATCGCGATCGTCGCGCTTGGATGGGAAACGCGTTTCGCCGCGTTCGAAAACCATCTTGACCTGAAGGTCGGCAAAATCGTGGTTCTGGACTTTGCTCTGAAGGAAGCGAACGTCCCAGCCGTCGAAGAAAACCGGCGAAAGCTCATCGCTATGGGTACCCGATGGGGCGTCGAAGTGACTGCGATCACCCTCGAGCCTTCCATCGAGTATCAGAAGAACATCAATCTCCTCGATCACCTGCTCACTCAGATGGCCGCTTCATGTGGCTCATACGAAGGAAGCCTGCGGAAGGTTTTCGTCGAGTGCTCGACGATGCCGCGAATCTACATCCAATGGCTGATTGCGGTGGCATTCAAGAAAATGTCGATTCAGTCTCTCGAATTCGGGTACGCCGAAGGTATCTACGGGAACGCGATCGGCAAAGAGGATTTTTCCAGCGGCTTGGACCGATACGTCACCGTCCCTCATCTTCAAGGCAGCGGAGGAATGGGCGAAGAGAAAGTCCTGCTCGTGGGGATCGGAGGAGATGCCGACGTATTCTACGGATTGATCGATATCGTCAGTCCGGAACGGATCTCGCTCCTCGTCCCAAGAAGCGAGAAGAATGCGCATATCGATGCTTTGCTCGATCAACAGGTGGCCAAGGTACGTGAAACCCACCGGCTCGAAGATGGCGAAGTTCGCGACATCCAGGCTTTCGGGCTGATGGCCCACCTCGATGCTTTCGAGACGTATCTCGACGGGTTCGGCTCGCGTGCGGTGGTGAACGTTTTTGTCAGCGGCCCGAAGGTTCAGGCCATCGCTGCTGCCGTGCTCGCCTGCTCCGACAGCCGCGTCCATCTCAAGGCACGAATTCCCACCTCCTATGCCCATCGTGAAGTCTCAGCGAATGGGCGGTATCATATCTATAGGCTGATTGACCTGACATCCCCTGCCTGCAGCCTTCCCGGGACGTTCTGACACGATCTTGCATTCGAGTAGCATCATGGTCCCAGTAGCCGTTCCGCCAAGCCTTCAGCGCATGTTCGTGTCGCCCGATCCGGTCGATGGGGGACTAATTCCCACTTAGAAGCTGCTCTACATCAGATCAGGGGAAATGCAGACTGGCAGAATTCCATAATTAGCGACTCAAAACATATACTCAGGCGAGACTGTTTAGCATAGAAATAGTGAGCGCTCTCCAATATGTTAGGCTCTGTCGCAGTAGCGCAACAAGCTCAGTCTTTGGATGGGTGGTATGAGGATGAGACGACTGAATGTGTACAGGCTCAGTCATTTTATCGAGGCTCTCGTTTTTGTCGTAAGCGCGTTCGGTGCGACGTGGCTTACCAGCTTTGTGAACGCGCCATGGTGGGCATATGTGATTATAGCGGCCATCACTATGGGCATGTTCGTAGCCGTGCGTCGGGTCCTTTCTGAGCCGCAACGTATGGGACTCTTGGCACACAACTCGGCAGCGACCTCTGCGTGAACCCAGGCGCCTTGAAAATGTCCCCGATGCGTCCGGATTTTTGGCGGTGATCTTCAATCAAATGCGATGAGCTGCAATTTCTGGCGACGGCCACGCTAAGGGCGGGCCTCCAGCACCATGTTGAACGGTGTCTCCGCGGCGCGACGCAATCGCTTGAAGCCGCCGCCGGTCACAACCTTGCGCAGCCTCGCCTCACCGGCCTGGGCTCCAAGCGCGAGCCCGACTTCCTGCGACACGGATGCGGGCGTGCACACGAAAGTGGAAGCGGCATAGTAAACGCGGCCGACGGGATTGAGGTTCGCCGCCAGATGATCATGCGCGAACGGCTCGACGATCATCCACGTGCCGTCCGGCTTGAGCGATCCGTGGACATGGGTGGCGGCGCCCGTCGGGTCGCCCATGTCGTGAAGGCAATCGAAGAATGTGACGAGGTCATACGTTCCGGGATAGCTCTTGGCGGCCGCCACGTCGAACCGCGTGTTAACGCCGACGCCGGCTACCTCGGCCGCCTTGCGGGCGCGCTCAATCGAGGGGGCATGATAGTCGAAGCCGACGAAGCGCGAATTGGGGAAGGCCTGTGCCATGAGCACGGTCGATGCACCATGACCGCATCCAACATCCGCGACGTCCACGCCGCGTTCGAGCTTCTCGACGACGCCCTCCAAGGCCGGCAGCCAGGAGTCGATCAGATTGGCATTGTAGCCTGGACGGAAGAACCGTTCCGTACCGCGAAACAGACACGCGCTATGATCGTGCCACCCGACGCCCTTGCCGGACTGGAATGCCTGCCTCACCTTTTCTTCATCGAGCCACAGCGCGGACAGGAACTCGAATGCGCCTGCCATGAAGGCCGGGCTGTCTTCATCAGCGAACACCAGCTCTTGCTCGGCGTTGAGATAGAATTTGTCGCTCGCTTCATCGTAGTCGACGTAACCCGCCGCCGCCTGCCCGGAAAGCCATTCCCTTACGAGGCGTTCCTGGGTGCCGGTGCGTGTCGAAAGTTCGGCGGCCGTCATCTTGCCGCCTTCGCGCAATGCCTTAAACAGGCCGAGTCTGTCCCCCAGCAGGACTCCCGCGCCCGTTGCGATCGCACCGAGATCGCCGACCATTTTCCCCAAGAATGCGTCCAACTTTTCCTGATTCGCTTCAGACATCTGAATCTCCCTTTGGGTTCAATCTCTCCAGGCGACGGAGCCGTGCTCGTCATGAGGCGCCTTGAGCATCAGATGCTCGAAGACATGCAGATATCCCCGGCGGCTCATCCGCGCTGCCGATCCTGCACCAGACCATATCGGTGACGAGCGGCGCGGTGGTCGGGAATGACAGCCACCTCCATGCCGTTGAAAAGCAGGAAATCCGTCACTTTGCCCTCGTCGGTAACCGGCGGAGCCGGAGTGGTCGTCACCAGGGCAAGCCCTGTTGCAGCAGGTATCCTTGGGCAGCCTGTCAGAACATCGATGACTCCGGTTGTGGTGCCGGGGCGGGCGATCAGGGGCCAAGTGATTGTTCCGCGGCGGCTGTATGTTGTGGTAAGGTGATCATGCGAACTCTTGTTGGTCGGTCACGTGTTTTGCGGATGACCCGCATGTACTGTGCCAAATGAGAAAACCATTCAAACGCAATCCAGTAGATCTGACTGTATCCGACATTGTCGGAATTTGGACATCGCCGAACGCGAAGCGCTCGGGGCTTGTGACGATACTTGAGCGTGCTGCTTCGGAGGAGGGATGCGCCTCGAACCGGCCGCGAGGCCTTTTTCTGGCAACGGATATTCCGGCCGGGTTAGGCCGCGAGGAAAGCGACGGTGAATAAGAGGTAGAGGACCAACCGTTTTGAGCGGGTAGTTGCCGTGTTGCGCCCCCAGGCAAAGGCCAGCACCACGGAGCAGTATTTCTGGTGGCGATACTACATCGCCTTTAAGTGCCGGTTACCCGTTTTTACCCAGTTGGCCTGGTGCATTCAGAGCGAGGTCGTTGGAAACCGCTTATTGTGGCTATGAGCAAACTCGGGATGGAGGAGTGGACCCAAAAATTGGCAAAATGCCCCAGGGAGGATTACATGGGTCGCTCATTCCCCGTACTCGTTACAGGTGCGCGTCGCTACGCAAACAGCTTGCTTTTGACTTGGCGTTTCTTGCCGTTTCGGCATCGCTCACTAATTCGGCCGCTGCCGACACCGTGAACTGGCGTCAATTCGAAGGGACCAGCATAACTTGGGCCTACGACATCCACCCCTATGCGGATGCTCTCGCTGCGCAACTTTCCGGAGTTCGAGAAGCTGACCCGGCATCAAGGTCACGCCGGAACTCTACCCAGACGATTCTTACTGGAACAAGATGACGATCCAACTGACGACGAAGTCGCCAGCATGGGATGTGTTCGGCACTGGCATTCAGCCCGCGTAGGACCTCGCTCCGAGTGGCGCCTGCTGGACAAATACCTGAGTGATCCGAAGCTTACCGATGCTGGATACGACTACATTCGGACATGATCAAGAAGTGCGCGGCTCCTTCCTTCGCCAATGATAACTGGAACCAGGTCGTGGACGGCATCTCGTCCGGCCGCACCGCGATGACGATCGACTCAAAAATGTTCGGCTTCTGGAACGATGTTGCGGGGAAGCCGGCATCCGGCAAGATCGCCTTCGCTCCGCCGCTGCACGCACCGAGCGCCACGAGCTTGGATTCTGACATCTGGATCTGGGCTCTCGCCATGAACGCGGCTTCCGAAAAGAAGGGCACGGCCTGGCTGTTCATCCCGTGGGCCACCTCCAAGCAGGTGGCGCTCAAGGGTGCCCTTGCTGGCCAGCTCGTCAATCCGCCGCGCACGTCGACCTGGCAGGACGATACCTAGACTAAGTACGCTTCGCAGCCCGAGTTCAACAACTTCGTTGACAGCTTCAAAAAGATACAGGATCAAGCCGCGCTGGCTTTCACACCGCGTGTCGGCTTCGGCGAAGCCATGAACGCATGGGCCGTGGCGATGCAGAAGATGGCAAACGGCGATGACGTCGAGACGACGTTGAGGGCGCTTGCCGAAGAAATCCGCACTGGCCTCTGATCAAAAGGAACAGGGCAGTACTATTGCACTGCCCTGTTCCCGCCAACGGCGGAGATCACGCCGTGTCACCCCAAGCACTTAAACCCAGCGCTGCTTCGCCCGGCCGCGCCGACGATTTTTCTTGGCCGCCAAGGCGGCAGCCTGCGGCCGGGGCCACAACCGAAACGACCACGGCGATCAGTCCGTAAGCTGCCCGGGGCAGCGGAAGGGCGGAAAGCGCCTTCAGGTGGCCGCACAAGTAGGGTCTCGAGACGGACTCAGCGCGGCAGCACGCTCGATCCCATCAGCGCCTCATCGATGGCGCGCGCCGCCTGGCGGCCCTCGCGGATCGCCCAGACGACCAGCGACTGGCCGCGCCGCACGTCGCCCGCCGCATAGAGCTTTTCGACGCTGGTCCTGTAGTCCCGGTCATTGGCCTCGACATTCTTCGAGCGGCGGCTGTCAATGGCGATCTTCATCTGGCCGGCCAGTTCCGACACCGGCCCGCGAGCGGCTGGCCCGGCAAAGCCGATGGCGATGAACGCGAGATCGGCACGAATGACGAATTCGCTGCCGGCGATCGGCTTGCGCTTTTCGTCGACCTCGCAGCATTTGACCCCGGTCAGCTGGCCGTCTTCGCCGATGAACTCGAGCGTCGCCACCTGAAACTCGCGCTCGGCGCCTTCGGCCTGCGAGGACGAGGTGCGCATCTTGGTCGCCCAGTAGGGCCAGACCGAAAGCTTGTCTTCCTTTTCCGGCGGCTGCGGACGGATGTCGAGCTGGGTGACGCGGACCGCGCCCTGGCGGAAGGCGGTGCCGACGCAGTCGGACGCGGTATCGCCGCCGCCGACGACGACCACATGCTGGCCGCCGGCGAGGATCGGATGCGACGGCCACGCCACCGACTGGATCGGTTCGCCGCCGACACGCCTGTTCTGCTGCACCAGATAGGGCATCGCGTCATGCACGCCGCCGAGATCGTCGCCGGGAATGCCGGCCGCGCGCGGCGTTTCGGAACCGCCGCAATAAAGCACCGCGTCATGTTCGGCGAGCAGCTCGGCAACCGGCTTGTCGACGCCGACATTGACGCCGCAATGGAAGGTGACGCCCTCGCCCTGCATCTGCTCGATGCGCCGGTCGATATAGTGCTTCTCGATCTTGAAGTCGGGAATGCCGTAACGCATCAGCCCGCCGGGCCGGCTCTCGCGCTCATAGACATGGACGTCGTGGCCGGCGCGGCCGAGCTGCTGGGCAGCCGACATGCCGGCCGGGCCGGAGCCGATGACGGCGACGCGCTTGCCGGTCTTCTTCTCCGGCGGATAGGGCCTGATATGGCCGGTCTCGTAAGCCTTGTCGGCGATCGCCTGCTCGACCGTCTTGATGGCGACGGGAATGTCCTCGAGGTTCAGCGTGCAGGCTTCCTCGCAAGGTGCGGGGCAGATGCGGCCGGTGAATTCCGGGAAATTGTTGGTCGAATGCAGGTTGCGGATCGCATTGTCCCAGTCGCCATTGTAGACGAGGTCGTTCCAGTCCGGGATCTGGTTGTGGATGGGACAGCCCGTTGGCCCGTGGCAGAACGGAATGCCGCAATCCATGCAGCGCGCGGCCTGTTTCTCGACCTCCTTGTCCGACATCGGCAGCGTGAATTCACGGAAATGCCGGATGCGGTCGGAGGCCGGCTGGTACTTGTGCACCTGCCGGTCGATTTCGAGAAAGCCTGTTACCTTGCCCATAGTCCAGCTCCTGCTGTCCAGATGGCGCGCCTGGCGACGCCCTGCAGCTGGATCAGATGGGGCATCCCGTCCACACATGGGCCGCACCAAGTTGCCCAAAATTCGACTATGTACACTTGCCGGGCTCAAAGCTCGTGAGGGGCTCGCCATGCAGCCAGTTCTCGACTCTAATCGAAGGAGCCGGGGACTCCATCTGCAATACCACGTTGCGGTCCAAAGCTATTTCCAAAGGTTTCTGCACGAGCTGGTTTCCTCTCAGAGACGGCACACGGGTTCAGGGAGGAGCGCATCGCTCGTCTTGCCCCATTAAGTGCAGTCACAGTCACTCAGTCTCAAAAGCCATGCCAACGCGCTCAGCGCGCAGTTAGCGCCCATTGCTTCGAAAAACCTCGTCAGTGCCCAGATGTTGGTTGTAATGAACCTGACATTTGTCTGACGCTGTCAGCTTTTGGACACGCGATCACGCGCTTCGTGCCGCCAGGCCAGGCCGAGCCCTGTGTTGCCAGCGGTCGCTTCGATGATTGTACCGCCCGGCGCGAGCTGGCCACGCTGTTCGGCATTAACGATCATCGACAACGCAATGCGATCCTTGATCGATCCGCCGGGATTTTGGCTTTCGAGCTTGACGAAGAGAATTCCTGACTCCGACGTTGTACCGCTGACCAGCCGTGTTGGAGCTGAAATCAGAGGAGTTCGCCTTGGTGGAGACCTTTCGGACGCAGCGATAGCAGCCATCAACCAGCTTCTTCTAAAACACAAGGTGATCTTCTTCCGCGGCCAGGAGCATCTCGACGATGCGGAGCAGGAATTGTTCGCGCGGCGTCTGGGTAACCTTGTACCTCATCCCACGCAGGGGCCGGCAGCCGGCACGGCCTCAATCCTCAATCTCGATTCCGGCCGTGGCGGTGGCAGGGCAGACCAGTGGCATACCGATGTGACTTTCGTCGATGCCTATCCGAAATTCTCGGTCCTACGTGGCGTCGTCATTCCGGCGGCGGGGGGCGACACGATCTGGTCCAACACGCACGCCGCGTACGAGAATCTGCCGGCGCCGCTCAAAATATTGGCGGACAATCTGTGGGCTATTCATAGCAATGCCTACGACTACGCAGCCGTGCGCCCGCGCGCCACAGCCGAAGAGAAGAAGCACTTCGAGGAAGTTTTCACATCGACGATCTACGAGACCGAGCATCCGGTCGTGCGCGTCCATCCGGAAACCGGGGAGAAGTCGCTGCTGCTCGGCAATTTCGTGCAGCGCCTCGTCGGCCTTTCCAAGAGCGATTCCGCCAAACTCTACGAGGTGTTCCAGTCCTACGTCACTGCCCCGGAAAATACCGTGCGGTGGCGCTGGCAAGTAGGCGACGTCGCTATCTGGGACAACCGTGCTAACCAGCATTATGCGGTCAACGACTATGGCGACCAGCACCGGGTTGTGCGTCGCGCTACGGTTGACGGTGACGTTCCGATCGGCGTCGACGGTCGCCGCAGTATAACCCATGTCAAGGCAGCCAAGCCGGCGGCGAAGGCAGCCTGACCGTCTGAACAGGGTAAAGATGAAAACTTCGTATCGCCGCGGCCATATCGCGCTGCTTAACCGCCCCACAAAGCCTTATGATTTCCGAGAAGCAAGGCGAGTTGCGGGCTCGAGGCTTGGCCCGAAATCGAGGTCCTGCAGCGTGGCGCATGGCTCGAGTCGCTGCTCGTGGCCCCGCTGCAGCGGTACAGGTCCCCCACCGCCCCACCATCT
>NZ_RZRX01000459.1:0-2566 GCF_003997405.1 Mesorhizobium sp. M2A.F.Ca.ET.042.01.1.1 | reverse complement strand
TTCCCAAAACGGCGAAGCGCCAGACGTCAATCGCGACTTTGTCGGCGTCGGCGCGGGCAGCATCGTGGCCGCGCTGTTCGGCGCCTTTGCCGTCAACGCCAGCCCGCCGCGCACGGCCATCGTCGCACAGACCGGCGGCCGCTCGCAGCTGTCGGGCCTGATCGCGGCCGCCATCGTGCTGGCGCTCGGCGCTTTCGGCGGCAGCCTGCTGGCCAATGTACCGCAGGCGGCCCTTGCCGGCGTGCTGATGTTCGTGGCCCAGCACATCCTGCGCTGGCAGGTATTCGCCAAGGTCTGGCGCCAGGCGCCGGGCGAGTTCGCGCTGATCCTGATCACCATGATCGCCATCGTCGTGCTGCCGATCGAGACCGGCGTCGCGATCGGCATCGGTCTGTCGCTGCTGCACGGCATCTGGGGCTCGACGCGCACGGAGCCGATCGAGTTGGCGCAGGTGCCGGGCACCTCGGTCTGGTGGCCGCCCAGTAGTGCCAGCACGGACGAGCAGCACCCCGGCGTGCTGGTGGCGGCGTTCCAGGCGCCGCTTTCCTTCGTCAATGCCGACCGTTTCAAGCGTGGCCTCATCGACCTGATCGACGCCAGGAGCGAGGACGTGAAGCTGGTGGTGTTGGAGGCCAGCAATATCGTCGAGATCGACTATACCGCCGCCCAGGCGCTGATCGACACCATCCGCCATTGTCGCGACAAAGGTGCGGTCTTTGCTATCGCGCGCATGGAATCGCTGCGCGCCCAGGCGGCGCTCAAGCGGTTCGGCATTGCTGACATCGTCGGCGCTGAGCGGATATTCCACAGCGTCGACGCGGCGATCAAATCACTTGGTCCGAGGAAACCGCAGCTCAAGGAACAGGATATCATACCATGATCGACTCCCGACCGGCAGCAGCAGGCTTTTTCAGCCAACGCGCCGGGCGCGATAGGCGCCCGGCGCCTCCCCAATCTCGCGCCGGAACCGGCGATTGAAAGTCGAGAGATCGTTGAAGCCTGCGTCGAAAGCGATGGCCGAGATCGTTGCATCCGAGCTGCGCAGGCGCACGGCGGCACGATGCAGCCTTGTCCTCAGCAGGAACTGATAGGGCGTCATGCCGGCCACATGCCGGAAGATGCGTAGGAAATGATACGGGCTCGTCGCCGTGGCGCCGGCAAGCTCGGCCAGCGAGAGCGGCCGCTCGGCATTGAGCTCGATCAGCCGCACCGCTTCGGCAACGCGTTTCTGATCGCGGCGGCTTGGTGTCCGCGCCGTTCTGAAAGAACCGGCGGCAGCCCCGACCACCGCGCCGGCAAGGCGCAGGCCGAGTTCCTCGAACGCCTCGTTGTCGCTGCTTTCGCGCGCGGCCTCCGCCTCGGCCAGCAAAGACGCCAGCACCGGCAAGGGCGGCAGGCGCGGATCGGCGAAGCCCAACCGCTTCGCGCCCGGCAGTTCGGCCACGACGCGTTCCAGATAGGCTGGCGAAAAATGGAAGGAAAGGCAGCGGTCACCGGCGCCGTGCTCATGCCCGCATTCATAGCAGGCGCCGGGATTTCCGAGCAGGATGGCACCCGGCGCCAGCATCGCCGTGCCCTGGCGCGTGCGGTAGCGGAAGGTGCCATTGGTTACCGCGGCAACGCAGAAGCTGCGATGCTCCTCCTCGAACGGCCTGTCGCCCGCGGCGGCGGTACACACCACGTCGGACACCTGCCAGCCAGATCCGGAAGCCAGAGTTCTCTGCGCTGTCGTCATGCCCGAAGGATAGCAATTTTTCCCAAGCGACGAACCCCGCCTGCCCCTATTGCTTGCCTCTCCTGACAAACGAGACAGCAACCATGGCCAATCCCTTTGCCGAAGCCTTGCACAGCGACGGCCCCATTCCGGACCTCGCCGAAAGGCTGAAGCTCTACGGCCGCTTCATCGGCGCCTGGACTTTCGATGCCACGCGCATTCTACAGGACGGCACAAAGCTCACCGGTCGCGGCGAGGTGCATTTCGGCTGGGTTCTGGAAGGCAGGGCCGTGCAGGACGTCTGGATACTGCCCGTCCGCGACGCAGGTCCCTCCCCGTCGCTCGGACCGTGGACCTTCTACGGCACGACATTGCGCGTCTACGATCCCGGCGCCGACGCCTGGCACATCTTCTGGAGCGACCCGCGCAATCAGTACTACAGCCGGCAGCTCGGCCGCGCCGAGGGCGACACGATCGTGCAGGTCGGCGCCGACGGAACCGGCGCGTCGGTACGTTGGAGCTTTTCGCGCATCACCGAAAACTCGTTCCGCTGGCTGGGCGAGCGCTCGCATGATGGCGGCGCGACCTGGCGCTTGGAGGTCGAATTCCTGGCCCGGCGCGTGGGTTAGAGCTGATGGCTACCGAAGATCGCAGCGGCACAAAACAAGAGCCGTAGCGATCCTTCGCGCCTGCCTTCACAGTTTCGCGCGCAGCATTTCCCCTCCCGCCTGTTTCCACCGCCCGGGCTTTGCTCTACCAATTGCGGAGGCTGGGCTTCGCCTGGCGGGAGGGGCCAGCGATGCCGAGTTTCGACAGCCTGTTCAACGCCTTCGTCACCATATTGGTGACCAT
>NZ_RZRX01000458.1:0-2582 GCF_003997405.1 Mesorhizobium sp. M2A.F.Ca.ET.042.01.1.1 | reverse complement strand
CGCAATACACGGGAAGCGGCGCCGGCAGGCCAAACGGACAGACCCCGCCCGGCGGATGGCTGGTGACGGCCAGCACCTCCTCGCCGCCTAACATGCGCGGCTTGCCGCCCATCCTGTCTTTGAACTTGCGGTTGTCGAGCCTGGCGACGCCGCTGGTGACGACCAGCATGGTCTCGTCGCCAACACGCAGGCAGATCGTCTTGGCGATCTGCGCGGGCATCACGCCATGGGCTTCCGCCGCCAGCGCCACGGTGGCCGAACTGGCCTCGGTGACGATGACTTCGATGTCGGGCGCATGCCGCGCAAAGAAAGCGCGAACCGATTCCAAGCTCATGGTGGACCCCTCGTCAGGTCTGTCGGATAGCAGCGGTCGGCGAATCGCACGGCTAAACCATTGTTGGCAAGAGCCAGCGCTTCCCGCCATTCAGGCATTAAAAAGCCCGCCGGGTAAAACCTCGGCGGGCTCGAATGGACGCTTTTCGCGCCTCTACTGATGCGTGGGCCGATTATCGGCGGCCGGCACTTTGATCAATTCCTCTTCCGGCATCTGCAGCGCGGAAGCGATGCGCCGGAGCTTGGCGGGATCGGCGTCCTTGCCGTCCTCGATGTCGACGATCTCGCCCACGGCCAGGCCGCAGGTCAAAGACAGTTCCTCGATCGTATATCCCCTCGTTTCGCGAGCGGCCTTCAGCGGATTGAGGCCGGGCGCGGCAATGATGTCGTTGGAAACGGCGTTCCGTGCGGTGTTGGGCATGGCAACTCCTTTGGATGAAACAGGTCGGATGAAATGTGGCGTTGCCTGAGACTGGCGGGAGAATGCTCGTTAACAAATGATTTGCCAAGAGCTTAGGCCGTCACGCCATCGTGAAGCGGCATTCCGGCCGGTATCGCAGGCCTCCCACATGTAAGGTCGCGTGGCGCCCAATCAAGTTCTTTTGAAGCTCGGCGACCAGTTTCGCCGGCATTTTCGACGCCTCGATTCGTTAGCTAGCCGTCACCGGCAGCCAAAACCCGGGCGAAGGGCGTTTCACGGAAGGATCGAATGCCATGAATTTGAAATCAGTCGCAATTGTGCTCGGCGCAATCTCGGGCGTCATCGGCGCGACGGAAACATGGGCGGCGGACGCCACTCGCGTTCGAGGCACTGTCGTCGGCGTTGCCGGATCGACACTGACGGTGAAGGACCGCGACGGCAAAACCGATGCGATCAAGCTTGCCGACGGCTGGAAGATTTCGGGTGTCGCCAAGGGGTCGGCCGCCGATATCAAGCAGGGTGATTTTCTCGGTATCGCCTCGATTTCCAAGGCCGATGGCGGCAGCGGGGCGCTGGAAGTCGTCATCTTTCCCGCGGCGCTGAAGGGCACGGGAGAAGGCGACCGCGACTGGGATCTGCAGCCCAACAGCCGGATGACCAACGGCACCGTCGCCGACGTCACCGAAATCCAGGGCCGCACGGTCACGCTCACCTATGACAACGGCCAGAAAAAGCAGATCGCAATCCCCCAGACGACGCCGATCGTGACATTCGCCGCTGCCACGCCGGCGGATCTCGCGCCGGGCGTCGCGGTGTTCGTCAACGCCCAACGCGGCAGCGACGGCAAGCTCCTCGCGAACCGGGTGGTGGTCGGGAATCACGGCATCGCGCCGCCCATGTGAGGCCGCGCAGGCCGCGGCCGGCCGGTTCGACTCCTCCTCGTCATCTTGGCTTTCAAGCCCGTTCGCTGATCGCCACCCACGGCATGGAAATGGCGGTCGCAAAACGCGGCCGCCATTTCTAAGGCCGTTCCAAAAAAGATCAGCGCCGACTGATCAAAAGGCCGGCAAGCAGTCCGACCACGACAAGTCCGACGGCGGCGGTCGTGGCCGGATGGTCGCGCGCCGTCCGCTCGATCACCCTGCCCCTGCGCCTTATTGCCGGCAGCGCCTCGTGAAGGCGGTCGGCAAGTTGCGAGTAATAGTCGGACGCGGCCTCGCGGCCATCCTCATAATAGGCGTCACCGCGCCTGGCCAAAACCTTCTTGAGGTCGTTCAATTGCCGCGAAAGCGCCGCGACCTGCTTGTCGATGTCGAGGTCGGAGAGGGTCGAAAACGATGCCATGCTGATTGTCCTTCTCTTCGAGAAGGCCTAACGCACGGACGACGGGCCCAGTTCCGGCGGCCCGGCCGCGCGGCATCACGTGGAATGATGCCATCAACGAACCTGGTCGAGCAGGCGTTTGCATTCCAGCAAGTCGAACAGCGCCTCCTGCAGCAAGGCGCGATTGTCACGCGACAACTTTGAGGCGTCCGGTTGCACCGGACCTTCGTCGTCACTCTTGCCGAGACCGAAGAAACGGCGGCTGGGCTTCACCTTCGGCTGGCCGACGAGCGCATCCTCGTCGCCGCGCGGCTGCGCGGCCGCCGTCAGCGGCACCTGCTCGGCTTGACGGCGCTGGGCGATCGCCTCCACGGCGGCCATGTCGCCATTGCCGATGGCGACCAGAAAATGGTTGCCGTTCTCGCGCAACAGCTTCTGCACGCCTTTGATCGTATAGCCCTGATCGTAAAGCATGTGCCGGATGCCCTTGATCAACTCGACGTCC
>NZ_RZRX01000457.1:0-2583 GCF_003997405.1 Mesorhizobium sp. M2A.F.Ca.ET.042.01.1.1 | reverse complement strand
ACCGTCTGCAGCGGGATCTCATGCTGCAGGAGCACGACATCGCCCTTTTTGAGATAGGCCTTGGCGACATCGCCCGGCACCACCGAATCATTGGCGCCCGGCACGACGGCGATGACGTTTTCGCCGTCGGCGCCGACCAGGATCAAGGCGGTGCCGGTCGAGGCGAAGCTTTGGCCGACACCGGAGAGATCGACATTGCCGGCCTTGAGAAGGGCGAGCGCGTCGGCGGCGAAACTATCCTTGCCGACCGCGCCCACCATGCGTACCTGGGCACCCGCGCGCGCCGCGGCCAGTGCCTGGTTGGCGCCCTTGCCGCCGGGGGCGGTGGCGAAGCTCGAGCCGCGCACCGTCTCGCCGGGTTCCGGCAGGCGGTCGACATTGGCAATGAGATCGAGGTTGATCGAGCCGACAATGATAATCACAAAAACTGCCTCCCGTTGCAGCGGCCCGGGCCTGTGCTTGAAGGCGGACCTGCTCCAAGATTTTGCTTTTTGCAATTCCTGGCGAAATGGGCGGCGAAGCGCCAGTCCTGGAATTGCGTGCTGGGCGCGAAGCTAGCCGCAAAGACCGCCGGTTGCCAGATCATGCCGGTTGCGCGGGCTCTTGGCCCACAGGCATCATTCGCAGCGCACCGTCACCGTGCCTTGATAGTTGCCTGCCGGGAAGATGCCGGGCGACTTCGTGGCAGTGAGATCGACCTGGATGGTGTGGGTGCCGTTGGTCACCCGCTGCGGCGAGCTGCCCGGTATGTCCACGCCCGAGCCGTCGAGGCGGAAGACGGAGGCGAACGAGACATTGGTGTCGCCACCGCTCGGCGCCGAGGTGAAGGCGATCGGCGCCGGCGCGGAAACGGTATAGCAGTCCAGCAGGTTTAGGATGGAACACAGCGTCGAGTTCGCCGTGATGGTGGCGCCGGCGCTCGACCCGCCTGCCTGCTTGGAGCCTAAGATGTTGATGGCGGGGTTCGATTTCATCGTCCCCGAGGCGCCGATCATGATCGTGCAGGTGCCGATGATCGCCGCCTGCGCCGGAAGGCAGAGACCGGCAAGCGCCGCCAGCGCGAACAGCGCGCTTCTATTTCCGCTTCTTTTTCTTCGCATTGCCGGTCGTGCCTCTGATGGTCCAGCCTTCATTGGCCCATCCCGCCGATTTGACTTGAGCCACGTTGGCTTGGCCCTCGTTGGCTTGAGTCGCGCTGGCCTGGGGCGCAGCGCCCTGGGGTGGCGAGGCGGGCACACTTCCCGTCGTCTGGCCGTCGGCGCCGAGGCCCATTTTGAGCAGCTTCAGTTCAAGCTGCAGGCGCTCGACTTCCAGCTCGTAGAGGCGGCTGCAATCGACGCGTTTGGGCGTCCGCCCGATCGGAATCACCACGCGGCCATAGGTCGCGACGTCGCTGTTGGCCTGGTTGCTGGAGTTGTTGCCGTGGATGACGCCGAGGTCGAGATAGGCGCCGCTGCCGGAAACGGCCGAGCGGCAGGTCGTGCCGTCGCTGGCATGAACCTCGTCCTGCCCCTGGGGCAAGGTGACGCCGGGCAGGCTGAAACCGGTCTGGTTCTGATTCAGGTTCAGGATATCCTCGGCAAGTCCCCGACTGACGACAGCCAGGGCGGGCAGCAAGGACAAGGTCAGAACCTGCGATGCCCGAAGAACTTTCCGCATATCTGTGCCCTTATCTGGGTCTGCTCGCTTGGAAAGGGGATACTCTCGGTACAGATACGCACTTTACGCTCGTTCGCGCCGTCGAACGGGACGACCACCAGGACAGGGCGCGACGCCTGGCCGGCCAGAAGGAAGGCGCTCGGCGTGATCCTGGCCGCGACGGGCTGGAAATCCTGGTCGTAGACATGGACCTCGACGCGGATGCGCTGGTTGTACGGGTTGCCCGGAAAGACGCGGACGGCAAAGGCATCGGTGAAGGACCGCACCTCGCCCCGCATCGGCGTCATCGACTGGCCGGTCGCCGCTACGGGAGACAGCGCGGCGATCAGGCCCGCCGCCAGGATTGCAATTCTTCTCAAGGACCGCTCCTTTCGCGTGAGAGCTATTCGCAGCGCAGCGTCACCGTTGCCTGGTAATTGCCGGCGGAGAACCGGTTCGTGCCGCTCTTGGTGCCGGCGAGATTGACCGCCACCGTCGATGTGCCGGGCACCGTCAGCGCGGTCGCGGTGCCGGTTTCGGCAATCGTCTGCGCGCCTGAAGTGGCGAAGGTCGGAGTCCATGTCGTCGCCGTCGTGTCCGATGCCGGCACGGTCGTCGTGGTTACCGGGTCCACGCTGAGCGAGACGCCGCCCGTCGTGTCGACCTGAGCGCTGCCTGCCGAGCCGCCGGCATTGTGTGAGCTCAGCGACTGAAGATTGCTGCTCACGGTCATCGTGCCGTTGGAGTTGATCGTGATGGTGCAGGTCGCGGTGATCGTGGCGTTGAAAAGCACGTTTCCGGTGGCGGCCGGTGCCGTCTGGCCGGCGCAGGCGGCCAGCAGGCCTGCTGCCATTGCGGCGCGAGCGAATTTCATTGGGACCCCTCCTTCGAGCCGGGTGGTGCCGGCTCAACGTCGGGTCATCTTCCCTTTATCGTGGTTAATTT
>NZ_RZRX01000456.1:0-2589 GCF_003997405.1 Mesorhizobium sp. M2A.F.Ca.ET.042.01.1.1 | reverse complement strand
TGCCGGTTCAGGCCAATACAAGCTGCGCGAATGGCGCGCCAACGAAGCCGTCGTTCTGGAGCGCAACGACAATTACAATGGCGAGAAGGCCAAGCTCGCCCGCGTCATCTACCGCAACATGAAGGAAAGCTCGGCGCAGCGCCTGGCGCTGGAGGCTGGCGATATCGACGTCGCCCGCAACCTCGAGCCGAACGACCTCGACGCCATCGCCAAGAACGCCGACCTCACCACCACAAGCGCGCCGAAGGGCACGGTCTATTACATCAGCCTCAACCAGAAGAATCCGAACCTCGCCAAGCCGGAAGTTCGCCAGGCGTTCAAATATCTGGTCGACTATGACGCGCTGAGCACCACCATCCTCAAGGGCATCGGCGAGATCCACCAGTCCTTCCTGCCCAAGGGCGACCTTGGCGCGATCGACGACAACCCGTTCAAGCTCGACGTTGCCAAGGCCAAGGAACTGCTCGCCAAGGCCGGCCTGGCGGATGGTTTCAAGGTGACGATGGACGTTCGCACCGGCCAGCCGACCACCGGGATGGCGGAATCGATCCAGCAGACGCTCGGCCAGGCCGGCATTCAGTTGGAGATCATCCCAGGTGATGGTAAGCAGACGCTTACCAAATATCGCGCCCGCAATCACGACATCTATATCGGCAACTGGGGCCAGGACTATTTCGACCCCAATTCGAACGCCCAGACCTTCGCCTCGAATCCGGACAATTCCGACGCCGCCAAGATCAAGACATTGGCCTGGCGCAATGCCTGGGACATCCCGGACCTGACCAAGCAGACCGAGGCGGCGCTTCTGGAAAAGGATTCGGCCAAGCGCGCCGACATGTACAAGGATCTGCAGAAGAAGATCCTCGACACCAGCCCCTTCGTCATCATCCACCAGCAGCTGGAAGTGGCGGGGCTGCGCAAGAACCTCAAGGGCTTTGCGCTCGGCCCGAGTTTCGACACCAACTTCGTCGGTCCGGTGTCGAAGGAATAGCGTCCTCGGACGCCCCTCGTGAGCATAGCTGAAAACCAGGCGGCGGCAGGGCGCGGCAGCGCCCGCGCCGCCGCCATTCTATCCTCGCTCGGCCGCTTCCTGGTTGTCGCGGTGACGACCTATCTCGGTCTTCTCGCGGTGACCTTCTTCATCGGCCGTGTCATCCCGATCGATCCGGTGCTGGCCGTGCTGGGCGACCGGGCGCCGACCGCCGTCGTCGAGCGCACGCGCCGCGAGATGGGGCTCGACCTGCCCTGGATCGAGCAGTTCTACCTCTATGTCAAAGCAGCGCTGAGGGGCGACTTCGGCACCTCGGTGCTGACCACCAATCCGGTGATGGCCGACATCCGCCGCGTTTTCCCGGCGACCATCGAGCTGGCGACGTTGGGCACGATCATCGGCGCCGTCATCGGCGTGCCGCTCGGGGTGCTGGCCGCCGTCAAGCGCGGCAGCCTGATCGACCAGATTGCCCGCGTCGTCGGCCTCATCGGCTATTCCGTGCCGATCTTCTGGCTGGGACTGCTCGGGCTGGTGCTGTTCTACGCCAAGCTGCAATGGATCGCTTTCCCGGCGCGGCTCGACGTCGTCTACGAATACACCTTCACGCCGATCACCGGCTTCTACCTGCTCGATGCCGCGATCCAGGGGCAGTGGGACGTCTTCCACGACGCCTGGCGTCATATCGTCCTGCCGGCCGCGCTGCTCGGCTATCTGTCGCTCGCCTATATCAGCCGCATGACCCGCTCCTTCATGCTGAACGAGCTGGCGCAGGAATATATCGTCGCGGCGCGTGCCAAGGGCCTGTCCGAGACGCGCGTCATCTGGGGCCATGCGCTGCGCAATGCCGCCGTGCCGATGGTGACGGTGATCGCGCTTTCCTACGCAAACCTGCTCGAAGGCTCGGTGCTGACCGAGACCGTCTTCTCCTGGCCGGGCATCGGCCTCTACATCACCAATTCGCTGCAGAATGCCGACATGAACGCCGTGCTCGGCGGCACCATCGCCATCGGCTCGGTCTTCATCGCCATCAACCTCCTGTCCGATCTGCTTTACCGGCTGCTCGATCCAAGGACGAAGATCGGATGAGCGCTGAAACCATCCAATCCAGGCGCGAATGGCTGCTCAGTGACCGGCCGGCATCGCGCCTGCAGGCAAGGCTCGGCCGCGCCTATGTGTCCTGGCGGCGCTTCTCCGCCAACCGGTTGGCGCTGGTCGGCATGCTCATCATCATCGCGCTGCTGGTGGTCGCGGCCTTCGCTGATGTGCTGGCGCCCTATTCGCCGACCGTCGGCGATCTGAAGAACGCCCGCCTGCTGGCGCCGAACGCCGCGCATTGGTTCGGCACCGACGATCTTGGCCGCGACATCTATTCGCGCATCGTCTACGGCGCGCGCTGGACGCTTTATGTCGTCATCCTCGTCGCCATCATCGCCGCGCCCATCGGCCTTTTGGTCGGCACCGTCGCCGGTTACGCCGGCGGCTGGACCGACACGATCCTGATGCGCGTCACCGACATCTTCCTCGCCTTTCCCAAGCTGGTGCTGGCGCTCGCCTTCGTCGCCGCGCTCGGTCCCGGCATCGAGAACGCGGTGCTGGCG
>NZ_RZRX01000455.1:0-2597 GCF_003997405.1 Mesorhizobium sp. M2A.F.Ca.ET.042.01.1.1 | reverse complement strand
GACGAGCCTGACGTGTCCCTCCCGCCTCCGTTCCTCGGTTCTCGGCGTGCAAGCCGTGGCCGGCGACGCTACTGGCTGGTCGTCGGCGCCAGCTTCACCTTGATCACGTCGCCCGGCAGCACAGGCGTGTCTTCCTTGGCCTCAATCTCGCTCGTCTTGCCGTCGGCGACCCGCACCAGCGAATAGAGCAGGGGCGGTTCTTGACTGCCGGTGAGAGCGGCAGTCGTTGCTGGATCCGACGCCTGAGCGATCAGGCCCTTCTGCATGCCGACCCTCAAGGCCGCCTCGTTGAGGTTCGTCTCCGTTTGCTGCCGATCGGCAGTGAGGCTCGAACCCAGCGTGTTACGGGCATCGATCGCGTCCTGCTCTGCCTTGCTGATCGACTGCTTGGCGGTGAGGATAGCCGTCTCGTAGTCCAGGATCTTGCCTTGCAGGTCGGCGACCGTCTGCTGCGAGGAAAGCAATCTCGCATTGGCAATCAGGCCTTTCTGCGCCAGCGGACCGATGCTGTTTGCCTGCTGCTCCGCCAGATCGACCTGCTTCTGCTGGTTGGCGATCTTCTTTTGCAGCGATTCGATTTCCGACTGCAGAACACCCTTCAACTGGTCGAGCGCATCGAGCTTCAGCTTCAGCGACTTCTGGTCGGAAACCAGGATCGCCGTTTCGTCGGCGACGATGGTCGGCAATCTCGGATCGCCCTGGATTTCCTGAGGCACCTCGAAAGTCGTTTTCCCCGCCAGGTCGGCGTCGATACGGGCTCGCCTGACCATCAGCCGTAAGCGCTGGTCGTCATAGATGTCATAGCTGCCCTTGGCGGTGATCAGATCCTTTTCGATCTGCGGGCCGTTGTCGGCATTGCGCCGAATGCCGCCGGCGATGCTGATTGCCTTGAGCACCGTCAGATCGGGCACGAAGGGAAACTGACCGGGATTCTGGACTTCGCCCGAAATGTAGAACGGCCGGAACTGCGCCATCTCGACCGAGGCTTCCGGCTTGTCGGGCAGCGCTAGCTTACGCTGCAGCGCGAGCCCGATCGCCGAGGCGATCTCGGCCGTCGTCTTGCCGGCGGCCTGAATGTCGCCGACGAACGGCACCGAGAGCGTCCCGCCCGGACCGACCGAATATTCGCCATTGACGGCCGACCAGTCGCGGAACGTGCCGTCGACCGTCTGCCATTCGGCGACGCGGATGTTGAGCTTGTCCTGCGGGCCGAGCTGATAGTCGCCGGCGGCGGCGAATTGCGGCATGGCCAGTGACGCCGCAAGCAAGAAGCCCGCGACGCGGGCTGGTGTCCGAGATAGGAGACTGCAGGCGAAAGACAGTCCGAAGAGGTCTTTTGTCAAATGAACGTTTCCGATCCGCTTTGGCCCCATCCGCCCGAATGAGATCACTGCCGGACGCCTGCCCCGGTTGCCGCGGGGCAGGCCTGTTGGTCGATAGTTCCGGTCAATAGCTGCCGCGCGACATCCACACGGCAGGAACTGTCTTGAAGATGATGCGAATGTCCTCGAACAATGACCAGTTCTCGACATAATGGCGATCGAAGGCGACCCTCGTGTCATAGGATACGTCGTTGCGGCCGCTCACCTGCCACAGCCCGGTGAGACCCGGACGTGACTTCAGGTAATAGACGGCGGCGCTGCCATAGATTTCCAGCTCGTCGCGCACGACCGGGCGCGGGCCGACAAGGCTCATGTCACCCTGCAGGATGTTGAGGATCTGCGGCAGTTCGTCGAGGCTGAGCTTGCGAAGCACCGCGCCGACGCGGGTGACGCGCGGATCGTTCTTCAGCTTGCGCGTCGCGATCCATTCGGCGTTGGCCTCCGGATTGGCCGCCAGATAGGCGGCAAGCACGCGCTCGCCGTCCGGCACCATGGTGCGGAACTTGAGGCAGGAGAAAATCCTGCCGCCACGGCCGATTCGCTTGTGGCCGTAGAAGATCGGACCGTTGTCCGAAAGCTTGACCAGCAAGGCGACCATCAGGAAAAGCGGGCTGAGCAGAACCAGCCCCGACAGGGAACCGACGATATCGAAGCTGCGTTTGAGCAGACCGCCGATGGGGGGTGGAAAATCAACGCCGACCTGCGCAAAACCCGCATTAGCCGACTTGGCGACATCCCTCATGCAGAAGCTCCATACGTTGAACGGATGGTTTACGGCAAGATATCAAAAAAATGCTGCAGCGCAACACACAATTTCCCATCTCGCTGAAATGTTCACGTCATGAATTGACTAAATAATAAACCTTCCCTGCCCAAATTTTCGCCTTTGTGGCGCGTTTATGACAAGGTGGCAGGAAACCAGGAAAATGTAGTCCGCCTTTCGGGCCTTTTTTGGACAGTTCGTTCTTTGCTGCAGACGAAACGCGGTTGCATGACGCCAAAAGCACTCGCGTCGCTAAGTTATTCAGATAAAATACTATTCAAAGTCGCGGGTTTTACTGAAGCGAAAGGGGCGGCATTGAATAGCCGCTCAAGCCGCAGTGTGCGACGCACCATGGCAGAGTCGATCTCGTAAAATCGTTGGAAACCATACCTGCCGGGCCTTGCTCTGATCAGCCTGCCTTAATAGAGTCGCAAATTGTTCCTGTCATAGTC
>NZ_RZRX01000454.1:0-2630 GCF_003997405.1 Mesorhizobium sp. M2A.F.Ca.ET.042.01.1.1 | reverse complement strand
AGCTGATGCCGTTCATCGACATCAACGACAAGGGCGAGCTCGGCCGCTTCGGCCTGCACAATGGCGCGCCGAACGACAGGAACAACCTGTCCGAGAAGTGGGAGGCGATGTCGCTGGCGCCCGTCCTCGATCCAAAACTTCCCGACGACTATTTCCTGTTCGTTGCCAACGACAACGACTTTCTCACCCAGGACGGCTTCCAGGTCGGCGCGCCCTACAAGGCCGAGGACGGCGCCGATGTCGACACCACCTTCCTGGTCTATCAGGTCACGCTGCCTGGACTGTCTGGGAACAGCCTCGCCGCGAACTAGTTCTGCTTCAGCCGTATGCCGAGCGGGCATATGGCTGAGCGCGGAACGGATGCATGAGCATCAGGCCTGCGATAGCATCGCGGGCCTGATTCATTGTCGGTGCTGCCATGGATGACGACAAGCCCACTCGAAGGCGGACCCACGACCTGACCAGCGGGCCGATCCCGCGCACGCTGCTGTTGTTCGCGCTGCCGGTGCTGGGTTCCAACGTGCTGCAGTCGCTCAACGGCTCGATCAACGCGGTCTGGGTCGGCCGCTTCCTCGGCGAGGCGGCGCTGACCGCCACCTCCAACGCCAATCTGGTGCTGTTCCTGATCCTCGGCACGGTGTTCGGCATCGGCATGGCGGCGACCATCCTGGTGGCGCAGTCCGTCGGCGCCCGCGACCTGCCGGAGGCGAAGCGTATCGTCGGCACCAGCGCCACCTTCTTCTTCCTGGTCTCGGTCGTGTTCGCCGTCTGCGGCTGGATCTGGGTCGACGCCATCCTGACCGGGCTCGGCACGCCGTCGGACGCCTTGCCGCTGGCGCGCAGCTACCTGCGTATCATCTTCGTCGCGGTGCCGATGATGAACCTCCTGTCCTTCGTCATGACCGTGCTGCGCGGCGCCGGAGACTCGCGAACCCCTTTTTTCTTCATGGCGCTGGCGGTCGTTCTTGACGTTGTGCTCAATCCGCTGCTGATCCGCGGCATCGGCCCCTTCCCCGAGCTCGGCATCGCCGGCTCGGCGACCTCGACGCTTCTAGGCCAGACGGTGAGCGTCATCGCCATCCTGATCGTGCTTTATGTTCGCAAACACCCGCTGCGGCTGGCAGGCGCCGACCTCGCTCTGCTGCGGCCCGACCCGGCGCTGCTGCGCATCGTCGTCTTCAAAGGCATCCCGATGGGCCTGCAGATGATCGTCATCTCGGCCGCGGCGCTCACCGTGATGGGCATCGTCAACTCCTACGGCTCGCAGGTCGCCGCCGCTTACGGCATCGCGGCGCAGCTCTGGACTTATATTCAGATGCCGGCGCTGGCCATCGGAGCCGCCGTCTCCTCGATGGCGGCGCAGAATGTCGGCGCCGGCCGCTGGGACCGCATCGGCAAGGTCGCCGCCTCGGGCGTCGGCTTCAACCTGGTGCTGACCGGCGCGCTGGTGGCGCTGCTCTTCGTCTTCGACCGCCCGGTGCTCAGCCTCTTCCTCAGCAATGACAGCGCCGCGATCGACATTGCCGCTCATATCAACAGGGTGGCGTCCTGGTCGTTCATCCTGTTCGGCATCACGATCGTGCTCTTCGCCACGGTGCGCGCCACCGGCGCCGTCATGCCGCCGCTGATCATCCTGATCATCTCGGTGTTGTTCATTCGCACCGGCTTTGCCTATTCGATGCGCAGCGTCCTCGGCCAGGAAGCACTGTGGTGGAGCTTTCCGGCCGGCTCGATCGCTTCGCTAGTGCTCGCCGCCGCCTATTATCGTCTCGGGCGCTGGCGCACGATGCATATGATCGAGGACCGGCCGGCGGCGGGCGAGCCGCCCGACACCGGCCTCGGCGTGCCGCGCCAGCGCGCCAATCTTGCGCCTGAGACACCGGCCAGCTGAGATCTGGAGCAATTCCAGGAAAGGTGTGGGCGGTTTTCCGTCCGGAATTGCGAAAAAACAAGGAGATAGAGCGGTTTGGCGTTTCCATGAAACGGTGATGCGCTCTAGCGCGCGTATTTGACGCCGAAACCGAGCGCCACCAACGAGAAGACGATGATCATGCCGGCAAAGGCCAGGCTTGCCACGGTGGCGTTGGCCAGGCTCGACAGCACGCCGATGCCGATCACCGGCAGCGCGTTGCCGCAGAAGCAGCAGATGAAGAAGACCGAGACCACCTCGGCGCGACGGTCGGCCGGCGCGATCTGATTCACCACTTGCAGGCCGCCGCGATAGCCGAGCGCCGCCGCCGCGCCGCAGACCGCGGTCGCCGCGATCATGAGCGCCATCGAGGCGTAGATTTGCGCCGCGACGACCAGCGCCACGGCCGGGATCATCAGGACGAGCGCCGCGAGCATGGTGGAGCGGCTAGCAAGCCGGGCGGTGGCCACGATGGTGATGGCCGCCACAATCGACAATTCGAAGAAAAGCCCGCCGGCTTCGGCATGATTGGTCACGTGCAGTTGCTGCGCGAGAATGCTCGGCGCCAGCGCGGCATAAAAGCCGACAAGCGCCATGGCGCCGAAGCCGGTCACCGCCGGCGCCACGAATTGCGCGCGGATATTGTCGGGCACCGAAAGCCGAGGCCGTAGCGAGACGTCCGAGATCCGCCCCGGACTGGTAACCGTTTCCCGCGTGCGCC
>NZ_RZRX01000453.1:0-2637 GCF_003997405.1 Mesorhizobium sp. M2A.F.Ca.ET.042.01.1.1 | reverse complement strand
AGATGAAGGTGTTGGAGAGCGGCGGCACCGCGACGCGACCCGCTTGCGGCAGTATGGTGCGCCGCATCGCCTGGCTCCAGGTCATGCCGATCGAATAGGACGCCTCCCACTGGCCCTTCGGCACCGAGCCGATGACGGCGCGGATGATCTCGGAGGTGTAGGCGCCGATGTTGAGCGTGAAGCCGATCAGCGCCGCGGGAAAGGCATCGAGCAGGATGCCGACCGAGGGCAGGCCGTAGAAGATCAGGAAGAGCTGCACCAGCAGTGGCGTGCCGCGAAAGATCCAGACATAGAAGCGCACCAGCGCGACCAGCGGCTTGGGGCCGAACAGCCGGATCAGCGCCGTCACCAGCCCGGCGATGAGGCCGAGCGCGAACGACAGGAGCGTCAGCGGCACGGTGAAGATCAGCGCCGCCCACAACAGCGTCGGCAGCGATTCCAGCATCAATTGCAGCCAATGCGGCACGGGGCGCTTCTCCCTTCCAGATACGGCGGCGCGTTCCCCCGTACGGACTGACTATCATGCAAAAACCGGCGAGCCGTCAAAGACGGCCCCGATGAATGTCGTGTTAAAAACGGGGGGCCGTCGAAGACGGCCCCCCGAATGTCATGCAAAAAACGGCGGGCCGTCGAAGATGGCCCGCCGGAATTCAGGCAAAAAAGGCTGTTCAGCTTACTGCGAGACGTCCTGGCCAAAATACTTATCGGCGATCTTCTTGTAGGTGCCGTCGGCCTTGATGTCGGCCAGCGCCTTGTTGATGGCGGCGACCAGGTCCGGATCGCCCTTGCGCACGATGACGCCGGAATAGTCGGCATTCTCTTCCTGCGCGGCGATCTTCACATTGGCGTCCGGCTTGTGCTTCTTGAAATCCAGGAAGGACAGGCTGTCGTTGATGGTGGCGTCGGCGCGGCCGGTGAGCAGAAGCTGGATCGACTGGTCGAAGCCGTCGGTGCCGACGAGTTCCGCGCCGTTCTTCTCGGCAAGCTTGCCGAAATTCGAGGTCAGCGACTGCGCCGACTTCTTGCCCTTGAGATCGGCGAAGGTCTTGATGTCGGTATTGTCGCCGCGCACGATCAGCACCGCCTTCGAGGCGATATAGGGATCGGAGAAATCATACTTGGCCTTGCGCGCGTCGGTGATGCCGACCTCGTTGATGACGGCGTCGTAGCGGTTGGCGTCGAGGCCGGCGATCAGGCCGTCCCACTTGCCTTCGAGAAACTCGACCTTGACGCCCAGCTTCTCGCCGATCGCCTTGGCGATCTCGACATCGAAGCCCACCAGCGCGTTGGATTCGTCATGATAGGTGAAGGGCGCATAGGTGCCTTCCGTGCCGACCTTAAGCACGCCGGCCTGCTTGATCTGATCGAGATTGGCGCCGGCATGGCCGGCGGTGATCGCCAGAACCTGCAGCGTTCCGACGATGAGGAGCGATTTAAGCCATTTCATTTTTCTGTGATCCCGTTTTGACCGGTTGCCGGTCGATTGTGAGAGCCGGAAACTGACAGATAGAAGGTCGCAAAATAAGGAACCAGATTTCAAAAATCGGCTTTGCCGGAAATCTGATTCTCAAAATCGTCCGATAATCCGCCAAGCGGCATTTTGGAGGCCGCTAACAGAATGTTCCCGCCGGCAACATTTGCCCCCTCGGGCGGCGGAACCATCCATGCGCCTGACACGTTGCATGGCTGTTGTAGGGCGCGGCGGCGTCTTTTCAACCGTCATGAGCGTAATGACCGCCAACAGGAGCCGGCATGATTGAGGACGCGGCAGGACGGACACTGGTCCGGGCGGCAATGAAGGCTCCCTATCTCGAGCGCGACGAGGAGCATGTTCTTGCGCTCCGCTGGAAGGAAGAGAACGACCAGCACGCGCTGCATCGGATCACCGTCGCCCATATGCGACTGGTCATCTCCATGGCCTCGAAATTCCGCCATTACGGCCTGCCGCTCGGCGATCTGATCCAGGAGGGCCATGTCGGCCTGCTCGAGGCGGCGGCCCGTTTCGAGCCCGCGCGCGAAGTGCGCTTCTCGACCTACGCCACCTGGTGGATCCGCGCCTCGATGCAGGATTACATCCTGCGCAACTGGTCGATCGTGCGCGGCGGCACCAGCTCTGCGCAGAAGGCGCTGTTCTTCAATCTCAGGCGCTTGCGCGCACGGCTGGCCAACGGCGCCGAGCCGCTCTCCAATGCCACGCTCTACCGTGAGGTCTCGGCGGCGCTCGGCGTTCCCGAAGCGGACGTGGCGATGATGGATTCACGCCTGTCCTCCCCAGACAGCTCGCTCAACGCACCGCTTGCCGACGAAAACGGCGCTGCCGAGCGGATGGATTTCCTGGTCTCCGAAGACCCGCTGCCTGACGAGATCGTCGGCGAAAGAATCGACGTCCAGCGCCGCGCCCTCTGGCTGAAGAGCGCGCTTGGCGCGCTCAACGCCCGCGAGCTTCGCATCATCGAGGAGCGCAGGCTGAGCGATGACGGCGCCACGCTGGAATCGCTTGGCGAACAGCTCGGCATCTCCAAGGAGCGCGTCCGCCAGATCGAGGCGCGCGCCATGGAAAAGCTGAAGCTGGCGCTGGTGAAGCAGAACCCGGAATTTCTGGCGGAGGCCGCCTGAAAGTTAACGTTATAAAAACTA
>NZ_RZRX01000452.1:0-2641 GCF_003997405.1 Mesorhizobium sp. M2A.F.Ca.ET.042.01.1.1 | reverse complement strand
GTCCACAAGCACGCTCTTCAGCAGCGAACCGATCTTGGCATGCGCGTCCACAGGCATGGCCGTCTTCGGACGCCGGCGCGGCTTGCCGCTGAGCGGCAGCCGGTACTCGACAGTCGTTTTGGGACCGCGGGGCGAGGGTGCTTTTCGTTGGACGTCTTTCGAGCGCTTCGCCTCCGCCGCAGCCTTCTCTCCTGGCGTTACAAAAGGAGCGTGAGCCCCGATGGCGACCCTGTCACAATTCTCGGGTACGATTGCTGCACAAGCCTTGGAAAGTGCCTTCAGCAGCCCCTCGAGCGAATATCCCTTCGAAGCGTCGGCATACAGGAAAAGCTCGCTGCCCCCTTCCGGAAAATACATTCCTGCCCAATCTGGCTTGGCAAGTGACCAGTTGTGTTGCCCCGCCCAGGCATCACGTTCGGCCATTTTGGACAGAGCGCTTCCTGAATAAGGTTCGTCGGCTCCGACGTGGTGTTTCGCCACGGGGTCGAACCAGACACTTCCATGATCATGTCCGGGAAGGCGAGCAGAATATCCTCCTCGCGGTTCAACCCGCGCCTTGGACGGCCGCAGGCCGGTGATATCCATGAACTGCAGTACCCTCGCGGCTCCGCATGCGCGTGCCAGAGCAGCGCTCGCCGAGTCCGGTCTATACTCATCGATCACATGGTCTGGGGCATGGCGCCGAAAACGGCCCAGCTTGTGCGCATATCGATACTGCGTCGGCTTGATCATTTCATCGAGTGGCGTCGACAGGGACACCCGGATCGTCTCACGGCCGGAGGTTCGTGTCTCGCTATCCCGCCAGAAGGTGGAGATGTAGACGACGTGCCGCGCCGGGGCGGCATCAGCTGAACGATTGCTCAGCAATCGATGTGCATGCTGAAAATTGCCAAAGCCCGATACCTGTGATGCCGTGTCGAGCGCTTTGGTGTGTGGGATCGCATCTCTCTTCGAGATGGCCTTGGCAAGGCGCTTTATGCCCTCAATCGAGGACGGCTGAACATCTGTCTTGGACATGCCAGTTCTCCTGGCTCGTTGAGAAGTGTCACCCGTCAACCACCTCGCGAGCCCGAACATGACATGAACGGGAGCGTCACTATCGGCAGTGCTGTCAACAGCTTCGCAACGACGGGCGGCGCGCTCCTGCCAGAGCACCGACTCGCAGAATACAACTGATTCCCCTTCGTGAGAAGCGTTGGCTGACAGTCCTGCTCGCCCAATATTACGTCGGTCACAAGGACGGCTGGCGAGATGCTGCCCTGTCGGGCACAGGCCGTCAAATGAACCGCGAATACGCCTCAAGCAGATCGATGAGGCCGGCGTTCGGAGGCGGTGAGCGCTCCGACAATCGCGGTTGCTGATTCTTCTCCAGGATATCTGTGAACCGTGCGATCAGTTCTCCATGGCCGCCCGCAGCCAGAATAGCCCGCCGTCGATGTGCGACGGCAGCATCCTCATTGCTGACCAGCCAGTCTGCAGGCCGCGTCGTAAGCGCGTTGAAGCAGTGGATGCGCGTTGCAGCCGAGAGGCCGGTCAGGCGCTTTGCCGAGCGAATGTCGGCGACAACTGGTGCACGCAGCAGCCGAGAAACCAGATCTTGGATCGTGGGCGAGCGTTTGGCCACTTCGATGCTGCAGATGTCCGCAATGGCACGTTCGAGCCGCCGAGGCGCCGCATTGACGGAGGTTTTCGGGGCGTCACGCAGATCGAAGCTGCATCGCGCGCAGACATGCTGTGGACGGAGTTCGGCTTGGTCAAAGGAGGCGATACCGGCGCGGCAACTGGGGCATCGATCGCGAAGGCTGCAACGATGCACGAAGCAGGATATCCGAGATGACAGCCGCCACTGCCGGCGAAAATAAGGTGCTTCGTCGTCGGCGAGGCACAGAGGGCAATACTGCATCCAGGTCGAACGGTTCCGGTGCGCGCTCTCGCGCCGAGGCAGCAGGAGCGGGATCAATGCGCAACCGGTCATGGTCATCTTTATGATCGCTTCACGCGGAACACTTGTCTGATCAGCGAGCAAAACGGCGACGTGGCGCGGAAGATCAAGATCGAGGCGCGGCGACCACATCCCGTTGCCGAGTCCGAGGACCCCGGCGAATGACCGCGGCGCGATGCCGTTTGCGAGTGAAAGCCGGTGAAGCCAGCTCGACAGCAGCTCGTCCGGAAGCGGGTCGACGGAAACCGGCCAACGGTCTTGCGCGACGTCGCCATACCGCTCGCGGACCTCGATCGCGAAGCCCGCACGCGCCGCTTCACCCTTCACAGCAGGTCATCGCGCACCAGCCCCCGGCGGCGCTTCGAGACCGGGACGTAGCGCAGCGCCTCGATGCCCGATTTCGTGATCCGCTCCTCACCGGATCTCACTGCGGTCGACGCCGCAGCGGAGACGACCGCCACGATCTCACCGATCAGTCCCTCGGAGAGCTGGAAGATCTTTCGCGCCAATGGTTCATCCGAGAGATCGGACGCGCGGGCGAGCGGCAAGGCGCCCTCAAGGCTGTCGAGCAGCGCAAGGAACTCCTCGCCATATTGCCATCGCGGCACGGCGTGAAGGTCGAACCTGGTCGCCATTTCGGCGGTCTGGTTGACGAAGTCGTAGACAGCGACCTCGCCAATCAGAACCGGCGAGATGTCG
>NZ_RZRX01000451.1:0-2664 GCF_003997405.1 Mesorhizobium sp. M2A.F.Ca.ET.042.01.1.1 | reverse complement strand
ACCTCGGCATCAAGCTCGAGAATGTCGGCCTCAACATGCTCGGCCGCGCCAAGAAGGTGTCGATCTCCAAGGAGAACACCACCATCGTCGACGGCGCCGGCAAGAAGGCCGAGATCCAGGGCCGCGTCGCCCAGATCAAGCAGCAGATCGAGGAGACCACCTCGGACTACGACAAGGAGAAGCTGCAGGAACGTCTGGCGAAGCTCGCCGGCGGCGTTGCCGTGATCCGCGTCGGCGGTGCGACCGAAGTGGAAGTGAAGGAAAAGAAGGACCGCGTTGACGACGCGCTCAACGCGACCCGCGCGGCCGTGGAAGAAGGCATCGTCGCCGGCGGCGGCGTGGCCCTGCTGCGCGCCTCGGCCAACGTCAAGGCCACCGGCGTCAACTCCGACCAGGCTGCCGGCATCAACATCGTGCGCCGCGCGCTGCAGGCTCCGGCCCGCCAGATCGCGTCGAACGCCGGTGCGGAAGCTTCGATCGTTGCTGGCAAGATCCTCGAGAACAAGGGCGCGACCTTCGGCTTCAACGCCCAGACCGGCGACTATGGCGACATGATCGCCATGGGCATCGTCGACCCGGTCAAGGTCGTGCGCACGGCTCTCCAGGACGCGGCCTCGGTTGCCGGCCTGCTCGTCACCACCGAAGCCATGATCGCCGAAGCTCCGAAGAAGGAAGCTGCCGGCGGTATGCCGGGCGGCATGCCCGGCGGCGGCATGGGTGGCATGGGCGGCATGGACTTCTAAGAAGTCCATAAAGCACGCCCATCAACTAACATTGCTCAAGCCCGCAAGCGGGCTTGAGTGGCGGCATGGACTTCTGATCCAGCCTACCTGGCTAATGCATACGGAAGGGCGGCAGCGATGCCGCCCTTTTTGTTTTGCGAAGGATTGCCAGGGCGGTCAGCGTTTGATCGGCATTCCGAAACGAAATTGATCTTCTGCTAGAGGGCCGCGCAGGCGGAAATCGGCTAGGAATCCGACTCAGCGTTCGGCCGCGTCTTGAAGAAGATGATCGGCGACCCGCCTTCGGCCTGGCGGCTCGGCGTTCGGACGGCGGCGGGCTCCGGAAGCGACGAGGCTTCCGAAACCGCGAACGGATCAGAGAGCTACCGATCCGCCACAGCCAGCTTGGCGCCAAGCATGACGAAGGCAGCGGCGAAGCTGCGGCGCATCCAGGTCAACACCTTCGGCCGCGACACGATGTGGCTGCGCACCGAGGCCGCGAAGACGCCATAGACGGCGAAGACGACGAAGGTCATCAGCATGAAGACACCGGAGAGCTCCAGCATCCTGGGCAGCGCATGCGGCTCGGTGGCGCTGACGAATTGCGGCAGGAAGGCGAAGAAGAAGATCGACAGTTTCGGGTTCAGCACGTTGACCAGGATGCCAGTGGTGATCGTCCTGGCGGTCGAGCGCGGCGCGGCGTTCTCGTCGATGCTCAACCCGCCCTTCTCCTTCAGCGTGTTCCAGGCCATGTAGAGCAGGTAGGCGACGCCGAGATATTTCAGCGTCTCGAAGGCGACGGCGCTGGTGTGCAGCACAGCGGCGAGGCCAGTAATGGCGGCCGCCATATGCGGGATGATGCCCAGTGTGCAGGCGAATGCGGCGACGACAGCGGCGCGTGCGCCGCGCGAGAGGCCGGCGCTCAGCGTGTAGAGGACGCCGGTGCCGGGCGAGGCCACGATGATCAGCGACGTCAACAGGAATTCGATGCTCATGGATTTCCTCCGCGGCCCTGCCCGACCGGAACGTACCGGGAGGTGCGGATTTCGGCAAGCGCGTGAGATTAGCTCACCGGCAGCCCATGCGCCGTCCTTGCCATCAGGCAGTCGTCGCCGCCGGGCATGCAGGCGCGGCAGACATCTGGGCGGAGATCATAGATGCCGCAGGCCGTGTGCTTACCCACCTCTCCGGTGAGCGCAGAACACCGCGCACCCTCGCAGCGCATTCCGGACTGGTCGGCGGCTACCAGTTCGAGCGGGATGCGGTCCAGTTGCTCATCCTCCTCGGTCGAGAAGCGCGGCCAGTCGGCCGAATAGAAGCAGCAGGCGCCGCAGCTCTGGCAGTCGAAGGCGACGCCTTGCGAAAGCGATACGGTGATGGCGGGGTCGAGCGACAAGGCGATCCTCATGGGTGCCTTGTCTTGGCGCAGGATTGCGGCCTTCGTCCATCCTTCCACGCAATTTTTCCCGACAGCATGATTTTTTTCGTTTTGCCGGGAACCCTTTCGCCGGCTGCCGGTTTTATCCCTGCTGTCAGCAATTCGAGAGCAATCGAGAAAGGTTGACGGCAAAAGACGCCTCCCGCGTGTAAAAAGCGCGAGAGGCGTTTTTCATCAGGCCTCACATGATCACGCTCAACAGCGGCAGGATTTCATAGCGGAAGCCGCGACCCGAACGCGCCACCGGGTCGGCGTCGGTTACCGCCCTCGCCTCCGCCTCGCTGCCGGCGCGCAGGATCAGCAGCCCCCATGGGCCGGCCGGATCGGCGACCGGGCCTGCCATGATCATGATGCCTTCGTGGAGCTTCTCGCGCAGATAGTCGGCATGCCTGCCCATCAGCGCCCTTTCTTCCTCCGACATGGTGAGGGCAAAATCCGGCCGCGGCGGGATCAACCGGCAATGGAAGATCGCTGACGCCGTGGCTTCACGCGGTGCTTCACTGC
>NZ_RZRX01000450.1:0-2663 GCF_003997405.1 Mesorhizobium sp. M2A.F.Ca.ET.042.01.1.1 | reverse complement strand
CTCCAACGCCGCAAGCTGAGCGCCAACGGCGAAGCTGCCACTCTCCCCCCTTGAGGGGGAGATGCCCGGCAGGGCAGAGAGGGGGGTGAAGGATCGCTGCGTCTCAAATGGCACGCCAGTCACCCCAGCTTCGCATCCAGCGACACCTTGATCGCCCCCAGCGCCTTCGACACCGGGCATTCGGCCTTGGCCTTCTCGGCCAGTTCCTTGAACTTCGCCGCGTCGATGCCCGGCACCTTGCCGACCAGGGTGATGGCGCTGCCAGTTATGCCGGTGCCGGGAACCAGCGTCACCACCGCCTTGGCGTCGAGCTCGGCGGCCGGTGTGCCGTTCTCGGCCAGGAAATGCGACAGCTGCATGGCGTAGCAGCCCGCATGCGCCGCCGCGATCAGCTCTTCCGGATTGGTGCCGGATTTGCCGCTCTCGTCCTGGAAGCGCGCCTTGAAGGAATAGGGCGTGCCCTTCAAGGTCCCGCTCTGCGTGTCGAGCGTGCCTTGGCCTTCCGTCAGATTGCCTTTCCAGACGGCGTTTGCGGTGCGGTCCATGGTGTCCTCCTGGTCTGTCGGGGTTGCGCCGGCGGCCGCCGGCGTTCTTCTGAACTATAGCGCGGGCGCGGCGGAAGGCCATCCACGGCATGCTGAGATTCGGGTGAGGCCGGCCTGCAAATGGCAGTCTCCTGCGCTTCCGGTGCTCACGTACTTTAAGTACGCTCCGCTCCGGTTCTCGGAGACCGCCATTTTCGGCTCGGCCTGACCCGAATCTCAGCATGCCTTCGCCGCCGGCGTTGGTGGGTAGGCCAATCTCCAAAAAAGTGCGCGCAAAAATGTCGGCATCCCTCCGGCCCGACCGTCCTGCGGGCGGCCACTCGCGGCCGATGGAGATTTGAGATGGACAATCTGTTTGTTGCGATCTGGGGAAAGCCGGAGCGAAATGCCCGGCGAGCCGAGGAGTTCTGGCTGGATCCGCCGGCGCCCGGTTTCGGTCGACTGCTTGCGGCCATCGCCATTGTCGGCGTGGCGGCGTGCTTGCTCGACCACACGGCCACGGCAAGCAAGACTGACACCGCCGTCTTTGCCGCTTACAACGTGGCCATCGAAGGGAGCTCGAAATGAAATATGTCCTGCTGGTCTATGGCGAGGAGAAGGACCTTTACGCGCTCACCCCGGAACGGGCGGCCAGGCTCGATGCCGACTCGCTTGCCTATGACAGGGAACTCGACAGGCAAGGCAGGTTGGTCATCGCGCAGGCCCTGCAGTCGGTGAAGACCTCGAAATCGCTGAGGCGGCGCAAGGGCAAGGTACTGGTGACCGACGGGCCGTTCGCCGAGACCAAGGAGCAGCTGCTCGGCTTCGTCATGGTCGAGGCGGACGACCTTGCCGAGGCGCTGAAGATCGCGGAGCGTATTCCGCTGGCCGAGCTCGGCACGGTCGAGGTCAGGGCGATCTACGACATACCGGGGTCATAGGTGCCGGTCAGGCCGGGCACGGCGCGTTGCGGCCGTCTCTCGCAGGAAACATCTTCAGGGTTTCTTCACGGACGCAACCGTTGCGTGTTGAAGCAACGCCGCATCTCTCTTATCGTCGCCGCGATTTCGGGGGAATTCGGCATGCCTATTCTTATCGCGATACTTGGCCTGCTCGGAGCGGCCGCCATCTGGTGGTACCGGCTGAAATATATGAGCGACGCCGCGCGTGAGGTCGCCGACGTCGTCGGGCGCGTCCAGGGCAACCTGCGCCGCAAGAAGCTGCGCAACCAGGCCGCGCTCTCGCCGCTGACGGCGATCGACGATCCGGTGGTGGCGGCCGCGACGCTGATCACCGCGATCGTTGCCGAGCAAGGGCCGGTGCTGCCGAAGCGCGAGGGTGTTATCCGCGACGTCATCGCGCAGATCGCGGAAAGCCCGAAGAAGACCGACGAGGCGGTCGTCTACGCCAAATGGGCTGCAGCGCAGGTCGACGACACGACGATCGTCATCGACAAGCTGGCGCCGTTCCTGCGGGGCCGCCTCGACCCGCATGAGCGCGACGACCTGCTCAGCATGCTGAACCGTGTCGCGCAAGGCGGCGAGCAGAGCCTCAAGATACCCGACCAGCGGATGCTGAGGTTGCGGCAGAAGCTGGGTTTTGAGGTGAACTAAGCCGAAGCGGTAGGGCCGGATCGCCTGCCTTCGTGATTGGCTTAAACGCCTCTCGCTTCGTCATTCTATGGCGGAGCAAGGAGCGAAGCGACGCGCGCAGACCATAGAATCCATTCCGTTACCTGGAAGCGTTGCAACGGTGCAGAAATTCTGCTCCGCTGCACCCCACGATCAAGGTCACGGAATGGATCCTCGGGTCTGCGCTCCGCTTCGCGTCGCTCCGCCCGTGGATGACGACTTGATAGGCGCTGCACTATCCCTCCGGGCAAACCTTTAGATCGCCTCGCCCTTGAGCAGCCTCGGCGTGTCGCCGGAGAGGCCCGAGGCCTGGCGGATGAAAAAATCCTTGAGCCTTGGCATGCGCTCGACCAGCCCGAGGCCGAGATCGCGGACGGCGCGCAGCGGGCCGATGTCGTTGGAGAACAAACGGTTCAAGACATCCGTGGTGACGCCCATCTGCAGCGTGTCGAAGCGGCGCCACTGCTGGTAGCGCTCGAGCACGTCGAGGGCGCCGATATCCTGGCCT
>NZ_RZRX01000044.1:0-31978 GCF_003997405.1 Mesorhizobium sp. M2A.F.Ca.ET.042.01.1.1 | reverse complement strand
CCCCAAAGTAGGGGTGACCACCGGTGCGGTTTCGTTCTGAACAGGCTTGATTAGCTTTTTGGCAGTGACCTTCTGTTGCTTGACAACTTTTGGCGTCGTGGTGCGGACGACCTTCGCCTGAGGTCTCGCCACAACTGGCGTCGGCTCTGGTCCGGGCGGCAACATGGACGTACAGCCCATGAGCGCCGCCAAAACCGTGGAGAAAGTTGTCCCAACGATTACCTGTTTCGAAGCCCAGCCCACCACTTTTGCCTCCTGTTGATCAGAACAAGTCCCGGCGCGGATTGGCTTGCTCCCAGACCGCCCTGGCCGTCTTGACCAGTTGATCGTCCAACGAGCCGTCCGCCGAAATCTTCGATTTGAGTTCCCCACGCATCTGTTTCAGAGCCGCTGTCTTCGCCTTCGCGCCGAATTTCGCGAGCGTCGCCTTTGCGTCCGGGATTTCGTTGCGAAGATCGAGGGCGGCTGCGAAAGCGAGATAGCGCACGGCCACCGCCTGATCGACCTTGTCGCCTCTTTGCATCTCCAGCGCCGCGCGATCATACGCGGCCGACTGATCGCCGCGGTTGGTCGCCAGCTCGAAAAGCCTTTGCGCTTCGGCCAGATCTTTCTGGACGCCGACTCCATCCCTGTACATGCGGGCAAGGCTGCCGGGCGCATAGGGCTGGCCGAGATCCATCGACTTCTGGAACAGCGAGAGCGCGGCCTTGGGGTCCTTCTCGACGCCCGTGCCGGCGAGATAATTGCGGCCGAGCAGGTTCATCGAGTACATATCCTGCCGCTCCACGCCAGCTTTGAGGAAGGCCACCGCGCGCGCCGGATCTGCCGGCACGCCGTTGCGGCCCTCGGTGAAGATCGCCGCAAGATCGTTCATCGCGTAGGTATGGCCCATCGCCGCCGCCTTGAGCAGCAGGTCAAGCCCCTTGCCGGTATCGCGGTCTACACCGTAGCCGTTGAACAAAGCGCGGCCCCATGAGGTCATGCCATAAGGATCGCCCTTGTCAGACGCCGCCGCATAGAAAGTGTTGGCCTGCTTGCGGTTGGCGGGCATACCCGTCCCGGTTGCGTTGAGGTAGCCGAGCTCGAACACAGCGCGGACATGTCCCTTGTCGGCAGCGTCCTGGATTGCTTTCTTCGCCTCATCGACCTTGCCGGCGGCGAGCAGCGCGCGGCCGAGTTCGTAGTGGAAACGCGCGACATCGGGATAGGCCTTCACCGCCGCCTGGCAGGCGTCCACCGCGCCGGCGCCGATCTCGTTCGGCAACAGGCCGGGGACGACGCCCTGCAGGTCCAAAGGCTCGCCTGCCTTTTGGTCGCACGGATCGACACTGGGCGACAGCTTCATCGTCGCCGGCTTTGACGGTGTGTTGTCGGCCGTGATTTCGACGCCGACTATCAATGGCTGGACCGTGCCTATCTGCGGCTCGTAGCGCAGCTTATCGACTTCATCGGCCGTCAGGCTCGACTGCGGCGACAGGGTCCGATCCGGCAGGGACAGCGTCCCGGTTGCCGGATAGCTCGCGAGCTTCACGCTGACCGCCGGATCCTTGGTCGGCAAATCCAGCTTCAGCGGGACCGGACCGACACCGACCGGAACGTCCACGTCATGGTTCTCGATCGCCTCGGCGGCGCCGGCGATGTGGATGCCGCGCTCCACCACCTGCTGCTTCTGCTCGGACTCCAGCGAGGCCACAAGCTGCTTGCCGGCGGTGCCGTTGCCGTTCTTGACCCGGAACACGAGGATGCCTTGCGATCCGCCGCCCCATTCGTCATGCGTGGCATAGGCCAGCATATCGACCTGGTCCTCGGCATCGGCGCCCTTCGGCACGTCCATCTGGAGCCGCGGCAGGTCCTTGCCCTCTATCGGCTGGCCCGTTGCGATCGGCTTGCCGTCCAGCATCAGACGCCCCAGCGCCGGTGGCCTTTCGATGCTGATGGTGACCGCGCCGCCGTCGACATCGACCGGCACAGGCAGGTCGAGCGCGACCGGTCCGACGCCCGACGGCACTGTCTTTTCCAGCACCGGCGGCAAAGCCGGCCGGCTGGCGCGGCGCATCAGCACCACCTCGTCGATCAGCGAGGAATTCTCCCACGGAACCTGCGCCCCCTTGGTGGTCTCGACCACATCGCGGCGCACGGCCGCCATGACGGAGCGTATCTCCTGGTTCGGCGCCAGCGCGCGGCGGGAGAAGGCGGACGAGAACGGGCTGAGATCGCCGGAGCCGTCATAGGCGACGGCGCCCGGCTCGGTGGCGAAGGCGATCAGCGTGTTCAGCGAGCTCTTCACCTGTGCAAGGCCGGTGCCGCCGGCCGCGATCAACTGGTCGCGCAGCCAATAATCCTTGCGAGGGAACGGGTTGTTGCGGCAGGCATCGAGGATGATCACCTGGATCTTCGATTTGGCGCGCAATTGCTGCAGGACATCGTCGAGCTTGACCGCCTGGACCTCGATGTCGGCCGCAGCCTTGAGCGACGCATCGACCGGGATCAGGAAGTTCTCGCCGCCGATCTGAAAGCCGTGGCCCGAATAATAGACGATGGCCAGGTCCGCGCCGTCCGCCGCCGCGAGGTAATTGCGGAACTCCTTCTCGAACTGGAGCTTGGTCAGGTCCTTGGCGACGAACACATCGAATCCGGCCAGCCGGAACGTGTTCGACACATCCTCGGCATCCTTGTCGGGATTCTTGAGCGCCGGGATTTCGCGGTATTGCGAATTGCCTATGACAAGCGCAACCCTTCGATCGGCCTGGGCCTGCACCGTCGTGAGGCCCACGACGATCAAGGCCGCAATCAGCGCGTAGCGTCGCAGCATGGCAAAATCCCCAACCGCTATGACCTGTCAGCCACAAGAATTCAGCTTGCAGCATCGCGGTCTGTTAAAGACTTCACAATCTGCCAAGGCGGCAAGGAACGCGCCCGCGATGGCAGGCAGACGTATCCAATAAACTGCTAAAATAGCTCAGAGCCCGAGACGCCGCAATGACCTGGGCAAGCGCATCGCCGGCTGCGAGGCGAGGACGCCCCGGTTTCGTCCGGGCGTCCTCGCAAGGCGTTTACTTCCCGGCGTATATAGGCTTGCCGTCCGCAGTCGCCGCGCCAGATGATAGCGACGGCCGACGCCTCGCCGGGCACTCCTTCCCGGATCAGGCACCACTCCACATCGCATCCGGCACCACGACCAGCTTGCCGACGAAGTCCTTGCCCATGAAGTCCGTCTGGGCGCGGTGGAAGTCCGAGAGCTTGTAGACGCCGCCGACCAGCGGCTTGATCTTCTTTTCCTCGATGTAGCGGACGATACGGCGGAAGTCGGCGCGCGTGCCCTGGCTCGAGCCGTGGAGCTGGAGCTGCTTCAGATACATGGTGCGCAGATCGAGCTGCACGACCGGCCCGGCAATGGCACCCGCCGTGGTGTAGCGGCCCTCGGGCCGCAGGATACGCAGCAGGTCGTTGAAGATGGTCCCGCCCACGAGGTCGGCCACCACGTCGATGGGCTGGCCGCCGGTCGCTTCGTTGACGGAGGCGGGCAGGTCGGCCACGCCGCGCGTGATCACCTTTTCGGCGCCGATGTCGAGCACGGCCTGTTCCTTGCCCTTGCCGACGACGGCATAGGGGATGGCGCCGCGCGCCCTTGCCAGTTGCACGATACCTGAGCCGACGCCCCCAGACGCGCCGGTGACCAAGACGCGCTCGCCGGCCCGCAGCCCAGCACGCTCCAGCATCTGCTCGCCGGTGAGATAGGCGCAGCAGAAGGTGGCGAGCTCGACATCGCTCAGATCGGTGTCGACGACATGCGCGTTCTCGGCCGGCAGCGCCTGGTATTCGGCATAGCCGCCGTCGCGGCCATGGCCCATATAGTCGATGTCGGCCAGCGAATCGTCGTCGCGGTTGTAGATCGAGAAGTCGACCATGACGCGTTCGCCGATGCGGCTCGCAGGCACGCCGTTGCCGATAGCGACGATGGTGCCCACCGTGTCGGTGCCCTGGATGCGCGGGAAGGTCAGCGTGTTGCCTTGCCGGCGCCACGTCGACACGGCCGCCGCGTCCTCCTCCGTACCATAGGCGCCCTGGCGCACCCAGACATCGGTGTTGTTCATGCCGCAGGCGCTGACCTTGACCAGCACTTCGCCGGCGGCAGGTGCCGGCACCTTCACATCGGTGCGGTAGACGAGCTTCTCCAGGCCGCCATGGCCGGTAAGCTGCACGGCGGCCATGGTGGCGGGAACGGTTCTGGTCATGGCATTCATATCGCTTCTCGGATGTCGCTTCTCAGATGCTGGCGAGGACGCTGTTCACCGCGTCGGCGGTCTTTTCGACGACAATGTCGGCTTCCTCGCGCGTGAGGCAGAGCGGCGGCGCGAAGCCGAGGATGTCGCCCTGCGGCATGGCGCGGCCGATGACGCCGCTCGCGGCAAGCGCCGTCGCGATCTGTGGCCCGACCTTCAGCGCCGGATCGAAGAAGACGCGGTCGTCGCGGTCCTTGACGAACTCGATCGCGGCCAGCATGCCGTCGCCGCGCACCTCGCCGACATTCCTGTGGCCGCCGACGGCCTTGGCGAGCTCGGCGCGGAAATAGGCGCCGGTCTCACCGGCATTCCGCACCAGGTCCATCTCGTCGATCAGTTCTAGATTGGCGACGCCCGCGGCAACGCAGATCGGGTGCGCCGAATAGGTCCAGCCATGGCCGAGCGAGCCAAGCTTGTCGGAACCCTTGACCAGCACCTGCCAGACCTTGTCGGAAACGATGACGCCAGAGAGCGGCGCATAGGCCGAGGTCAGGCCCTTGGCGATGGTGATCAGGTCCGGCTTGATGCCGTAATGGTCGGAGCCGAACATCGTGCCGAGACGGCCGAAGCCGGTCACCACCTCGTCGGCGACGAGCAGCACGTCATATTTGTTGAGCACAGCCTGGATCTTCTGCCAGTAGCCGGCCGGCGGCGGCACGATGCCGCCGGTGCCGAGGATCGGCTCACCGATGAAGGCGGCGACCGTGTCAGGGCCTTCGGCGAGGATCATCTCTTCGAGCTTGTCGGCGCAATGCTGCGAGAACTGCTCCTCGGTCATCGAGCGATCGGTGCGGCGGAAATAATAGGGCGCTTCGGTGTGCAGGATCGGCGCGCGCGGCAGGTCGAAGGCGTTGTGGAACAGCTCCAACCCGGTCAGCGAGCCGGTCATCACGCCGGAACCGTGATAGCCGCGCCAGCGCGAGATGATCTTCTTCTTTTCCGGCCGGCCGAGCACGTTGTTGTAATACCAGATCAGCTTGATGTTGGTCTCGTTGGCATCGGAGCCGGAGAGACCGAAATAGACTCGGCTCATGCCCTCCGGCGCGCGATCGATGATCATCTTAGCAAGGGTGATCGACGCCTCGGTGCCGTGCCCGACATAAGCATGGTAGTAGGCGAGATTCCGGGCCTGCTCGGCAATGGCATCGGCGATCTTCTGGCGGCCATAGCCGACATTGACGCAATAGAGGCCGGCAAAGGCATCGATGCTCTTCTTGCCGGTGTTGTCCCACACGGTGACGCCCTCGCCGCCGGCCATGATGCGCGCTGGTGACTCGCCCCGCGCGTGCGTGCCCATATGCGTCGAGGGATGGAAGAAGTGGTCGCGATCCCAGGCGGAGAGTTCGTTGGACTGTTCGAGCATTTTTGACTCCTGACGAGAATGAAGACCTGCGCAGCTTAGGCTACATCGAGGCAGAGGTATTTGAGATCGGTGAAGGCTTCCAGCCCGTGGCGCGAGCCTTCGCGGCCGGTGCCGGACTGCTTGACGCCGCCGAACGGTATCGGCGCGCCGGTGATCTTGACGCGATTGATCGCGACCATGCCGTAGTCCAGCGCACGCCCCAGGCGCGCCTGCCGCGCGCCGTTCTCGGAGACGACATAGGCGACCAGGCCGTATTCGGTGGCGTTGGCGCGGGCGACGACTTCCGCCTCGTCGTCGAACGGCGTGACGGCGGCGACGGGCCCAAACGTCTCCTCGCGCATGATCAGCGCTTCGTCCGGTACATCGACAAGCAGCGTCGGCTGGTAAAACAGCGGGCCGGCAGCGTGGCGCTTGCCGCCGGTCAGGCAACGGGCGCCGTGAGCGATTGCGTCGGCGACCTGTTCCTCGACCTTCTTGACCGCGCGCTCATGCATCAACGGCCCGATCTCGGCGTCCGCGGATAGCCCGTTGCCAACGCGAAGCTGCTCGATGCGGCGCGCGAAGGCGGCGCAGAAGCGGTCGTAGATCGGCCGCTGCACATAGATGCGGTTGGCGGCGAGGCAGTCCTGGCCGGAGGTGGCGAATTTGGCGTCGAGCGCGATGGTCACCGCCTTCTCGACGTCGGCGTCGTCGAAGACGATCAGCGGCGCGTGGCCGCCGAGCTCCATGACCAGGCGCTTCATCGTCGCAGCACTCTGCGCGGCGATCAGCCGGCCGACTTCGGTCGATCCGGTGAAGCTCATCGCGCGGACCCGCGCATCGGCGCACATGGCGCCAACAATGGTGCGCGCATCACCCGTGATGACGTTGAAGACGCCGGCCGGCAGCCCGGCCCGCTCGCCAAGCTCGGCCAGCGCCAGTGCCGACAGCGGCGTTTCGGAGGACGGATGCGCCACCACCGTGCAGCCGGCGGCAAGCGCGGCCGCGGCCTTGCGGGTGAGCATGGCCGACGGAAAATTCCAGGGCGTGACGACGCCGACCACGCCGAGCGGCTCGCGGCGCACCGACATCTCGGCGTTCGGCAGATGGCTGGTGACGCTTTCGGCGTTGAGGCGTTTCGCTTCCTCGGCATACCACTCGACGAAGGACGCGGCGTAGTCGATCTCGCCAAGCGATTCCTTCAGCGGCTTGCCCTGCTCGAGCGTCATTAGCAGCGCCAGATCGTCCTTGGCGGCGATGATCAGATCGAACCATTTTCGCAAAATTTTCGAGCGCTCCTGCGGCAACAGTGCCCGCCACGCAGGAAACGCTCGGGATGCTGCGTTGATCGCCTTCGTCGTCTGGGCGGCATCGAGCGCCGCCACAAAGGCGACGGTAGCGCCGGTCGCCGGATCGGTGACCTCGAAACTTGCCGCAGCCTCGCTTGCCGTCCAGTGGCCGTCGACATAGGCGAGCGCGCGCAGCAGCCGGCGATCGGCGAGGCGGTCGAGCGCTTCATGGTGGTTGGTGCGGGCCAAATGCGCGGACATCAGTCAAGTCTCCCGGTGTCGAGGCGATAGGGAGAGACTAGTCGCGCGATCGAGACAAAGAGGCTGTTTCGGCGATCCGATGTAGAGAGATTGTCTCTATTTCTCCGAGAGAGCAGGTCGATCTCTCTAGCTTGCCGGCTGGCGGGTGCCACCAAACGGTGAAAATTGGCCGAGGCTCCTCAGCCTGTCATCCTTGGGCGAAGCAGGAGCGCAGCTCCGTCGCGGAGACCCAAGGATCCATGCCGTTACCTCGATCGAAGGGCGCAGCGGTACAGAATTCTGCACCGTCGCAATGCCTTTGCGCCACGGCATATATCCTCGGGTCTGCGCCGCGTCGCTTCGCTCCTTGCTCCGCCCGTGGATGACGAAGTGCGGACGTTTCGGCTAATCTCCACGCCGGTCGCGAGACCGACTCACCCTTGCTCCGGCAGCAGGTCGGCCACAGGCAGCACGGTCTCGTCCTTGACCGTCTTGGTGACGATGTAGGTGAAGTAGCGGTCGATGCCGATCTCGCGTTCGAGCAGGTCGTCGACCAGCCGCTGATAGGCATCGATGTCGCGCGCCATGACCTTCAGCACGTAATCGACGCCGCCGCCCACTGACCAGCAGGCGACGATCTCCGGAACGTCGCGCACCACGCGCTCAAACCGGTCGAAGTCGGCCTGGCGATGGTTGGCCAGCGTCACCTCCATCAACACGGTCGCCACCGGCGCGATGACGCGCATGGCGATCGCGGCGTGATAGCCCGAGACGATGCCCGCTTTCTCCAGCTTGCGCAGCCGCATCCAGCACGGCGTCGGAGACAGGCCGACCTTCTCGGCCAGCGCCAGCTTGGTGATGCGCCCGTCGCGCTGGATGGCGTCCAGAATCCTGAGGTCGATCGGGTCGAGCTTCGCTGCCGCCATGCGGTATCCGCCTTTCGTTCAGGACACCATGACGATGCATTATTTCGATTGTCAATTGCACTGATTTCGATCTCTAATAAGTCATGACATTATGGCAGCCAGATCCTGCTCTCGTCCGCCGCCCGGCCTATCTCTCGCTGGCCGACCAGTTCGCCCGCGCCATCCATGACGGGCGGCTGGCCAACGGCACGCGGCTGCCGACGCATCGCCGGCTGGCGGACGACCTGAAGCTTTCGGTGCAGACCGTCAGCCGCGCCTATGAGGAGTTGATCCGCCGCGGCCTGATTTCCGGCGAGGTCGGCCGCGGCAGCTTCGTGCAGACGCAGCGGCGCGAGCCGGAGCCACCCTACATCCCGGAACGGCTGGGCGAGGTTATCGACCTTTCGATCCTGAAGCCGGTCTGCGAGCCGATGCATCTGGAGAAGATGAAGCAGGCGCTGGGGTGGCTTTCCGAGAACCTGCCGTCCAGCTCGGCGCTGTCGTTCCGGCCGAACATGGTTTTCCCGCGCCACCGCGCGGTCGCGGTCGAGTGGCTGAAGCTGTGCGGGCTGGAGGCGTCACCGCAGAACATCAGCCTCACAAACGGCGCCACCGCCGGCATGACGGTGGCGCTGATGAGCGTGGCGCCGCCCGGCTCGACCGTCGCTACCGAGGCGATCGGCCACCACACGCTGGTGCCGTTGGCCCGCTATCTCGGCTTCAACCTCGAAGGGCTGCCGATCGACGGCAACGGGCTGATCCCCGAGGCGCTCGACGAGGCCTGCCGTCTCTCGGACATTCGCGCGGTCTTCGTCCAGCCCTCGGTGATCAACCCGACGGCGACCCTGATGGATGCCACTCGCCGCGGGCAGATCGCGGCGGTCGCCCGCAAGCACGACATCGCCATCATCGAGAACGACGTGCTCGGGCCGCTGGTCGAACGCCGGCCGCCGGCGGTCGCCGCCTTTGCACCGGAGCGGACGCTCTACGTCACCTCCTTCACCAAGATCACCGTGCCCGGTCTGCGCATCGGCTATCTCGCCGTGCCGGACCGCTATGTGGCCGCCGTCGCCAACCGCCACCTTGTCTCGAACTGGATGGCGACGCCGATGGTGGCGGAGATCGCCACGCGCTGGGTGAATGACGGGACGGCGATGGAGCTGGTCAACTGGCAACGACAGGCGTTGAGGCGGCGCCAGGAGATCGCCGCGGAAGTCCTGGCGGGCGTCGACTATCGCGTCCACCGGGACGGGCTGCATCTGTGGCTGGAGCTGCCGGGCGACCGCGCCGAGGAGAGCTTTGTCTCTCAAGCGCGCCTGCGCGGCGTGGCGATCGCGCCGGGTACTTCGTTCCGCATCGCCGACACGCCGTGGCGTCCGGCCGTGCGCATCTCGCTCGGATCGACCACAGAGGGGGAACTGCGGACGGGCCTGAGCGTTGTCGCCAAGCTGCTGCTCGGCGATCCGGAGCATCTCCTGCTCGCCATCTGATGCACAAAAGGAGTCCAGATTGCCCTGAAATTGTGCCGCGCCGGAAATATTGTCATGATATTATTTTCCTAATTGACATGATTTGACGCGTTTCGCATCGTTAAGGGCATAGGCTTCTCCAGAACGGGGAAATGGATTGCCCGCGCCCATCATCAAGGTCGATGCGATTTCGAAGAGCTTCGGCACCTTCAAGGTGCTGGACGGTTTGTCGATGCAGGTGATGCCCGGCGAGAAGCTGGCGCTGATCGGCCCGTCAGGCTCAGGCAAGACGACGATCCTGCGCATCCTGATGACCTTGGAGAAGATCGACGGCGGCCACATCCAGGTCGATGGCGAGCAGCTCTACCACATGGAGCGCAACGGCCAATTGCTGCCGGCCGACGAGCGGCACCTGGCCAGGATGCGCCAGAAGATCGGCATGGTCTTCCAGCTCTTCAATCTCTTCCCGCACAAATGCGTCATGGACAATGTGACGCTGGCGCCGATGCTGACCAAGGGCGTCGCGCGCGCCGCCGCCGAGAAGCGGGCGATGGAACTGCTCGACATGGTGGGCCTCGCCGACAAGGCGAAAGCGATGCCGGCGCAGCTTTCCGGCGGCCAGAAGCAGCGCGTGGCGATCGCGCGCGCGTTGGCGCTGTCACCCAAGATCATGCTGTTCGACGAAGTGACCTCAGCGCTCGATCCTGAGCTGGTCGAGGAAGTGCTCAACGTCATGCGCAGGCTCGCCGCCGAGACCGACATGACGATGCTTCTGGTTACACACGAGATGGGCTTCGCTCACGACTTCGCCGACCGCGTGCTGTTCTTCGACCGCGGCCGGATCGTCGAGGAAGGCAAGCCCGATGAGATTTTCCGCCATCCCAAACAGGAAAGAACGCAGAGCTTCCTGAAGAAGATCATCGCGGCCGGACATCGCGTCTGACCGCTATGCAGACGGGCGGCGCAAGCCGTCCACGGGCGGCCCAAAACCGTCCCGAACCGAGCAAACCAATAACAGAAACAAGGAGTTGGGAACGATGAAGAAACTTGGCATTCTGGCTGGCGTCGCCGGCCTCGCAGTGAGCACGATGCTGCTCGCCTCCGGCGCGCGTTCGGCCGACGATGCAAAGCTGGAGCAGCTCAAGCAGCAAGGCTTTGCCCGCGTCGCCATCGCCAACGAGCCGCCCTATACGGCGGTGGCCGCCGACGGCAAGGTCTCGGGCGCGGCGCCGGACGTGGCGCGCGAGATCTTCAAGCGTCTCGGCGTCAACGACATCGTTGCCTCCATCTCCGAATATGGCGCCATGATCCCCGGCCTGCAGGCTGGACGCTTCGACGTCGTCACCGCCGGCCTGTTCATGAAGCCGGAGCGTTGCGCGGCGGTCGCCTATTCCGAACCGGTGCTGTGCGATGCCGAGGCGATGCTGGTGAAGAAGGGCAATCCGAAGGGCTTCAAGAGCTATGAGGACATCGCCAAGGACAGCTCCGCCACCGTCGGCGCGCCCGGCGGCGGCACCGAGGAGAAGCTGGCGCTCAATGCCGGCGTGCCGCGCGATCGGGTCATCGTCGTGCCGGACGGCCAGAGCGGCCTGAAGATGGTGCAGGACGGCCGCATCGACGCCTATTCGCTGCCGGTTCTGTCGATCAATGACCTGATGAAGAAGGCCAACGATCCGAACCTCGAAGTGATCGCGCCGGTGCAGGGCGCTCCGGTCTATTGCGACGGCGCCGCCTTCAAGAAGGGCGACGAGGCGCTGCGCGATGCCTATGACGTCGAGCTCGCCAAGCTGAAGAAGTCCGGCGAGTTCGCCAAGATCATCGAGCCCTACGGCTTCTCCGCCAAGGCGGCGATGTCGACGACACGCGAGAAGCTCTGCGCGGCGAAGTAAGCTCTTTTTCCTTCTCCCCGCTTGCGGGGAGAAGGTGTCACGAAGTGACGGATGAGGGGCGGCGCCAAGATATCAGAAGCTGGTTCCGCCCCTCATCTGCCTGCCGGCTTTCGTCGCTCGAAAAGCCAAGCAATTGGCTTTTCGTTCGCTGCGCGAACCGCTCCTCAACTCCCCGCGGAACGGGGAGAAGGGACTTGTCGCGGCTGCCCCGCGCAACCGCAAACGATAGGAAATTTTACACTCAGATGACCCAGTGGTCCGGCTATCTCGGCCTGATATTGCAGGGAGCACTTGTCACCATCGAGCTGACGCTGATGGGGTCTGTGCTCGCGCTGATCATGGCCTTCCTGGCCGGCATGGGGCGCGTGTCGCGCTTCTTCATCCTGCGCGCGATCGCCACGGCCTATATCGAATTCTTCCGCGGCACCTCGATCTTCGTGCAGCTGTTCTGGGCCTATTTCGTGCTGCCTTTCGCCGGCCTGTCGCTGACGCCGTTGCAGGCCGGCGTGCTGGCGCTGGGCCTGAATGTCGGCGCCTATGCGGCGGAAGTCGTGCGCGGCGCCATCCTGTCGGTCGGCCGCGAGCAATATGAGGCCTGCACGGCGCTCAATCTCGGGCGCTGGCAAGGCATGCGGCACGTCATCCTGCCGCAGGCGCTGCTCGTCATGTTGCCGACCTTCGGCAACAACGCCATCGAGCTGCTCAAGGCGACGTCGGTCGTGTCGCTGATATCGCTCGCCGATCTCACCTTCCAGGCGCAAGTGGTGCGTTCGCAGACCGGCAGCACGCTGATGCCGTTCCTGTCCGTGCTGATCATTTATTTTGCGCTGGCCCTGATCATTTCCTGGGGCGTGCGCACGCTGGAGCGCCGCATGGCGCGCGGCCTGGATGGAGTGCGCGTCTGATGGACTGGGATTGGAACTTCGTCTGGGAGATCATGCCGACCCTGATCCAGGGCGTGAAGATCACCATCCTGGCAACCATCCTGGGCTCTATCCTGGCGGCGATCGTAGGGCTTGCGATCGCGCTGGCGCGGCGCTCCGAGAACCGGCTCGTCGCGCGCAGCGTCGGCTGGTTCGCCGAATTCATCCGCGGCACGCCGCTGCTGGTGCAGCTCTATTTCATCTTCTACGTGCTGCCCGATATCGGCATCCTGTTGCCGCCGCTGGTGGCTGGCGTGATCGGGCTCGGCCTGCACTACGGCACCTACACGGCCGAGGTCTATCGCGCCGGGATCGACAACGTGCCGCGCGGCCAGTGGGAGGCGGCCAAGGCCTGCAATCTCAACGGACGCCACACCTGGACGCATATCATCCTGCCGCAGGCGATCCCGCCGATGATCCCGGCCCTGGCCAACTATTTCATCGCCATGTTCAAGGAGACGCCCCTGCTTTCGGCGATCACAGTGCTCGAGCTGATGAACCAGGCGAAGAGCGTCGCCAACACCTATTACCGCTATATCGAGCCGATGACGCTGGTCGGCGCGTTCTTCCTCGTCATCAGCCTCTGCTCCGTCGTGCTGTTGCGCTGGCTGGAGCATCGCTACGGCAGGATCGAAAGATGAAAGTCATGAAAGCACTGCCCGAGATCCGGCTCGAAACGGCGCGCCCCGCGCTTGACGCACGTCCGCTGGAAAAGCGCGTCGGCCTGATCGCCTTGGCCACCGACCACACCAGCGAGGTGGATTTTCGCCGCATGGTGGCGAGCGAGCGCATCGGCGTCTACGTCGCGCGCATCCCTTACGCCAATCCGACGACGCCGGAGAATTTGCGCAAGATGCAGCCTTCGCTATCAGCGGGCGCGGCGCTGATCCTGCCGGACGAGACGCTCGATGCCGTCTGCTACTCCTGCACCTCCGCTTCCGTGGTGATCGGCGACGCCGAGATTGAAGCTGCGATCCAGGCGGCCAAGCCCGGCGTGCCGGTGGTCACGCCGCCGATGGCCGGTATGCGCGGGCTGAGCGCCTTCGGCGTGAAGCGCATCAGCATCCTGACCCCCTACACCGTCGAGACCAGCCGGCCGATGGCCGCCTATTTCGCCGCGCATGGCTTCGACATCCAGAGCTTCACCTGCCTCGGCTTCGAGGATGACCGCGAGATGGCGCGCATCAGGCCGGCTTCCCTCATCGACATGGCGCGCAAGGTCACGCATCCGCAGGCCGATGCGCTGTTCGTCTCCTGCACCGCGCTGCGCGCCGCGCTCGCGGTGCCGGGAATGGAAGAGGCGATCGGTCGCCCGGTCGTCACCAGCAACCAGGCCAGCGCCTGGAACTGCCTGCGGCTCTGCGGCGACGACACGCCGCGACCGGAGTTCGGCCGCTTGTGGACCAAGCCGCTTGGACAGTAAAGTTATGTCCTGCGTACAAGAGCGACCCCTTCTGGCCTGCCGGCCATCTCCCCCTCAAGGGGGGAGATTAGCTGCTGCTATGCTTTCGCCAATCATCGACGTTGCAGGAAGAGAGACAGCGTCGAAGCTGTGGATCTCCCCCCTTGAGGGGGAGATGGCCGGCAGGCCAGAAGGGGTCGCCCCATGACGCGCACCATCGTCATATCGGACATCCGCGCCGCGCGCGAACGCATTGCCGGCAAGGTCGAGCGGACACCCGTCGTGTTGTCGCAAAGCCTGTCGGAGCGCACCGGTAGCCCGGTTCATCTCAAGCTTGAGCACCACCAGACCACCGGCGCCTTCAAGCTGCGCGGCGCTTCCAATGCGATGGCCGCCCTGAGCCCGGACGAAAAATCGCGCGGCGTCGTCGCCGCCTCGACCGGCAATCACGGCCGCGCGCTGGCGCATGCGGCCAAGCTCGAAGGCATGCGCGCGGTGATCTGCATGTCGAGGCTGGTGCCCGAGAACAAGCTCGATGCCATCCGCCGCCTCGGCGCCGAAGTGCGCATTGTCGGCAACAGCCAGGACGACGCCCAGCAGGAGGTCGACAGGCTGGTGGCGGAGGAAGGGCTGGTCATGCTGCCGCCCTTCGACCATCCCGATATCGTCGCCGGGCAAGGCACGCTTGGGTTGGAAATCATGGAGCAGGTTCCGGACGCAGCATGCGTGCTGGTGCCGCTCTCCGGCGGTGGGCTCGCGTCCGGCGTGGCTGCGGCCGTCAAAGGCGTGAGCCCGGGCACGAAAGTCATCGGCATCTCGATGGCGCGGGGCGCCGCGATGAAAGCCAGCATCGACGCAGGCCGGCCCGTGCAGGTCGAGGAACTGCCGACGCTGGCGGACTCGCTCGGCGGCGGCATCGGGCTCGACAACCGGCTGACCTTCGCCATGTGCCGCGACTTGCTCGACGACGTGGTCCTGCTTTCCGAGGACGAGATCGCCGCCGGCATTCGCCATGCCTATGAAGAGGAGCGCGAGATCGTCGAAGGTGCCGGCGCCGTCGGCATTGGCGCCCTGCTTGCCGGCAAGGTCAAAGTGAGCGGCCCGACTGTGCTCATCCTCTCCGGCCGCAACATCGACATGAGTCTGCACCGTCGCATCGTTTGCGGCGAATCCTCCACAAGGGAGCGTGCCGCATGAGCCGGATGACAATTCTCACCGAAAGCGATCTGCGCAAGATCGTGACGCTCGACCTGGAAGCCGTCGCCTGCGTCGAGAACGCCTTTCGCGCCCTGGCCACGCTCCCGGTGGCGATGCCGCCAATCTTGAGGCTCGACATTCCCGAGCATCGCGGCGAAGTCGACGTGAAGTCCGCCTATGTGCCAGGCATAGACGGCTTCGCCGTCAAGATCAGCTCCGGCTTCTTCGACAATCCGAAGCTCGGCCTTCCGAGCGGCGGCGGCATGATGGTGCTGCTTTCGGCCAAGACCGGCGTGGTCGAGGCGCTGCTGCTCGACAATGGTTATCTGACCGATATCCGCACGGCGGCCGCCGGCGCGGTCACGGCCAGGCATCTGTCGCGCGAAGATTCCAAGGTCGCGGCGATCTTCGGCGCCGGTCTGCAGGCCGGCCTGCAATTGGAAGCGCTGCGCCTCGTGCGGCCGATCGAGGAAGCGCGGATCTGGGCGCGCGACGCCGCCAAGGCCGAAGCAACCGCCGCCCGCCTGCGCGACAGGCTGGGCATCATGGTTCGCGCCGAGCCGGATGCCGCGAACGCGGCAGCCGGCGCCGACATCATCGTCACCACGACGCCGTCGACCGAACCGCTGATCAAGCCCGGGTTCGTTTCCGCCGGACAACACATCACCGCGATGGGCTCGGATGCCGAGCACAAGAACGAGATCGCGCCGGCGATCCTGCGCATGGCCGACCTCTATGTCGCCGACAGCGCCAGGCAGACACGGCGCCTTGGCGAGCTCCATCACGCGATCGAGGCTGCGGTTTTCGCAGCCGACGCCGAGGTCACCGAACTCGGCCAGATCATTGCCGGCAGCAAACACGGCCGGCGCTCGGCAAGCGACATCACCATCGCCGACCTCACCGGCACCGGCGTGCAGGACACCGCGATCGCCACGCTTGCGCGGGATCGCGCGCGGGCGGCGAAGGCGGGAACGATTTTCGAGAGCTAGTACCGGCCGCAAGGCCCAACAAACGAGGACCAAGAACGATGCAGCCAAATCTGAAATTCTCGCGGAGCGAATTTGCCGATCGCCTCGCCAAGACCCGCAGAGCGATGGAGGCCAAGGGGGTCGATCTGCTGATCGTCAGCGATCCCTCCAACATGGCCTGGCTGACGGGGTATGACGGCTGGTCCTTCTATGTGCATCAGGCGGTTATCGTGCCGCCTACAGGCGAGCCGGTCTGGTACGGCCGCGGCCAGGACGCCAACGGCGCCAAGCGCACCGCCTATCTCGCGCATGACAACATCATCGGCTACGCCGACCACTATGTGCAGTCGACCGAGCGGCATCCGATGGACTACCTTGCCAGCGTGCTGGTCGAACGCGGCTGGGACAAGCTCTCCATCGGCGTCGAGATGGACAATTACTGGTTCTCGGCCGCCGCCTTCGCGTCGCTGCAAAAGCACTTGCCCAACGCCCGCTTCGCCGACGCCACCGCGCTGGTCAACTGGCAGCGCGCGGTGAAGAGCCCGACCGAGATCGAATACATGCGCAACGCCGCCCGCATCGTCGAGGCGATGCACCAGCGCATCGTCGACAAGATAGAGGTCGGCATGCGCAAATGCGATCTCGTCGCCGAGATCTATGATGCCGGCACGCGCGGCGTCGCCGGCATCGGCGGTGATTATCCGGCGATCGTGCCGCTGCTGCCGTCAGGCGCCGACGCTTCGGCGCCGCATCTCACCTGGGACGACAAGCCGATGAAGGCGAATGAAGGCACGTTCTTCGAGATCGCCGGCTGCTACAACCGCTATCATTGCCCGCTGTCGCGCACCGTCTTCCTCGGCAAGCCGACGCAGGCGTTCCTCGACGCCGAGAAGGCGACGCTGGAAGGCATGGAGGCGGGCCTGGCCGCCGCCAAGCCCGGCAACACCTGCGAGGACATCGCCAACGCCTTCTTCGCCGTCCTGAAGAAGTACGGCATCGTCAAGGACAACCGCACCGGCTACCCAATCGGTATCTCCTATCCGCCGGACTGGGGCGAGCGCACCATGAGCCTGCGCCCCGGCGACCGCACCGAGCTCAGGCCCGGTATGACCTTCCACTTCATGACCGGGCTGTGGCTGGAGACGATGGGCCTGGAGATCACCGAGTCGATCCTCATCACCGACACCGGCGTCGAATGCCTGGCCAATGTGCCGCGCAAGCTCTTCGTGAAGGACTGAGGCCGATGTCAGCTCTGCGTCCATCGCCGGTCGCGCCTACCGTCGACTTCGAGCGCGACGGCGTCCAGCACGGCTTTTTGCGCCTGCCCTACAGCCGCGACGATTCTGCCTGGGGGTCGGTGATGATCCCGGTTTGCGTCGTACGCAACGGCAAGGGGCCGACGGCGCTGCTGACCGGCGGCAATCACGGCGACGAGTATGAAGGGCCGTTGGCGCTCTACGAGCTCGCCCGCACGCTCGATCCGAAACAAGTCTCCGGCACGATCATCATCGTGCCGGCGATGAACTATCCGGCGTTCCGGGCCGCCACGCGCACCTCGCCGATCGACAAGGGCAATATGAACCGTTCTTTTCCCGGCCGTCCCGACGGCACGGTGACGGAGAAGATCGCCGACTATTTTCAACGTGAGCTGCTGCCCCGCGCGGACCTCGTCTTCGACTTCCATTCCGGCGGCAAGACGCTGGATTTCGTGCCCTTCTGCGCCGCGCATACGCTGCCGGACAAGGCGCAGGAGAGAAAAGCCTTCGCCGCGGTCGAAGCGTTCTCGGCGCCGTTCTCGATGCGCATGACCGAGATCGATGCCGTCGGAATGTATGACACGGCGGCGGAGGAGATGGGCAAGGTCTTCGTCACCACCGAGCTCGGCGGCGGCGGGACCTCGCGGGCCGAGACGGTGCGGATTGCCCGGCGCGGCATCCTCAACGTGCTTCGCCATGCCGGCATCGTCTATGGTGCGGTCGAGAAGGGCAGAACCCAGTGGCTCGACATGCCGTCAGGCGATTGCTTCGCCTTCGCCGAGGAGGACGGGATGATCGAGACCACGATCGATCTCGGCGAGCCTGTCGAGGACGGCCAGGTGGTCGCGCGCATCCATCCGGTCGGCCGTACCGGCCAGGCGCCGCAGGAGATCAGGGCCAGGATGTCGGGGCTGCTCGCCGCGCGGCACTTCCCGGGCCTGGTCAAGGCCGGCGATTGCGTCTCGGTGCTGGCCGTGGCCGTCGGATAGTTATTGCACCACGCGCTTCTCGAGCTTGCGGGCGAGCGTGCGCCGGTGCAGGCCGAGACGGCGCGCGGTTTCGGAAATGTTGAAGCCGGTTTCGACCAGCGTCTCGTGGATGCGCTCCCATTCGAGGTTCTTGATCGAGGTGGGACGGCTGGTGAGCGGCACCGACACATCTCCCTCGTCGCGGCCGAAGGCGGCTTCGATGTCGTCGGTGTTGGCGGGCTTGGCCAGATAGTGGCAGGCGCCGAGCTTGATCGCCTCAACCGCAGTGGCGATGCTGGCAAAACCCGTCAGCACGACGATCCGCATCGACGGATTGCGGGCGCCGAGCAGCTTGACGCATTCGAGTCCCGATCCCGCTCCCAGCTTGAGGTCGACGACGGCATAGGCCGGAACGGCCTTTTTCAGCGCGGCCATCACGGCGTCGCGGTCGTGGCAGACCACGACGTCGTAGTCGCGCTTCTCAAACGAGCGTTTGAGGGTGCGCGCGAAAGTCGCGTCGTCCTCGACAATGAACAAGGATCGATCAGGTTTCACGATCGTCTCCGTGGGTCAGCGCCGCCAGCGGCAGCGAAAGGGTAACGCAGGCGCCCTCCTCCATGTTGCGCGCTGAAACGTCGCCGCCGAGCTTGCGCACGACATTGAACACCAGGAAGAGGCCCAGGCCGCCGCCCGGACGCCCCTTGCTCGACATATAGGGCTGGCCGAGCCCGGCCAGAATATCCTTGTCGAAACCCGGTCCGCGATCCTTGACGGTGAACACCAGTTTCTCATCCTGCCGCTCGGCAGCGATGCCGACCCAATCGTGCGATGCTTCCAGCGCATTGTCGAGCACATTGAAGATCACTTGCCGCAGCGCCGTGTCGGACACGATCGGCTCGTCCGGCTCGAAACCGTTGCTGAAGTCCAGCCTGGAAGGCTGGCGGCTGACACGCCACTCCTGGACGAGATCGTCGAGGAAGTGACGGATCGTGGTGCGGATCGTGCCCTCGCCCCGCGCCTGGCCGGAGGACATGAGGATGCCCGTGACGATGCTTTTGCAGCGCTCGATCTGCGCCTGCATCTCGGCCACGTCCTCGGCAAGTTCGCGGTTGCGCTTGACGCCCTGCATCTGGCGCCAGTCGGACAGGATGACCGATATGGTCGAGAGCGGCGTGCCCAGCTCATGCGCGGCGCCGGAGGCGAGCAGGCCCATGCGCACGATGTGGTCTTCCTCGGCCGAACGCTGGCGCAGGTCGGCGAGATAGGCGTCGCGTTCGCGCAGGTTGCGGTTGATGCGTGTCATGAAGATCACGATCAGGCCGGCCGCCAGCACGAAGCAGATGAACATGCCGCGCAGATGCAGCGCCAGGAGGTCGCTGCCGCCGTGATGCGGGAGCGCGATCGGCTGGAAGACGAAGATGAGGAAGACGAAGCAGGCCGAGGCGGCCATGACCAGGATCCAGGTCGACCATGGCGCCAGCAGCGCGGCGCCGAGCGTGATCTGCAGCAGATAGAGCGACACGAACGGGTTCGAGGCGCCGCCGCTCAGATAGAGCTGCGTGGTCAGCGCCGCCATGTCCAAAATCAGCGCGACGAAAAGCTGGCCGTTGGAGATGCGGCGATTGCCGCGCAGGGCGAGCAGGCTGAAGATGTTCAACCCGACGAGGAAAAGCACGACGCCAGCCATCTCGGTAAGCGGCAGCGGGATGGCGAACCAGTATTGCGTCACCAGAATGGTCAGCACCTGCCCCGCCACCGCCAGCCAACGCAAGTGGATGAGAAGCAGCAGGTTCTTCCTGTTCGTCACGTCGACGTTCGAGGCGGCGCCTCCGTGGCCGGCAAGAGGAGCCGCTGGGAACGCCTTCCCGTGATGAAGCCGCGCGATCGAGATATTCATCTTGACGCCTTCCGCTGGCCGCGGCCGGCGAAGATCGGCCTGGCAAGCGCCATCGCCAGAATCGCTGCCAAGGCAAACCAGGTCAAAGCATAGACCAGATGGCTGTTGCGGAAGGTGACGACAGTCAGGCCGCCGCGCGGCCAGCTGTCCGCGCTGGACGCCCCGGCGTCGATGAAATAAGGCGCGACATCGGTCAGGCCGCGCGCCTTGGCGATTGCCGCGACGTCGCGCGAATACCAGCGATCGGCCGCCGGATCGTTGCTGCGCAGGAAGCCGCCTCCGGGCTCGCTGATGCGCAACAGCCCGTCAATCGCCGTAGGCGACCTCGGGCCGCCGCTCTCTTGTTGAAATTCGGCCTTGCGTTCCCGCGGAACGAAGCCGCGGTTGACGAAGACCGTGAAGCCGCGGTCGTCGCGCATCGGCGTCAGCACCCAATAGCCGCCGCCAAGCTCGGTCACCGCCTGCACCAGCGTGTTGGCTTCGCCAGAGAAACTGCCGGTGAGGCGTACATGGCGATATTCATAGCCGGCCGCGTTGATATCAGCCCATGTCGCGGGTCCCGGCGCATCGACGACCGGAGCATGGATGCGCTGGTCGACGCGGGCGATCAGGTCGAGCTTCCAGACCCGTCTTTCCAGCTGCCAGATGCCAAGCCCAAGAAACACCAGAACGCCGAGAAGTCCGAGCAGCGCAAGCAAGAAGCGCGACGCGGAGCCTTTCGACGGCGCGGCGTGAGTGCCTGTATCCGCCCGGCCGCCCGTGACTTCTGCCTTGAGATTGACCCTCCCCACGCCCGAAACAGGGCTCATGGCATCTCCCGCATCTCGTGGAGCCCGGGCATCATGTTGGCGTTGAGATGGTACATCACCCAGAGCGAGCCGCTCAGCACGATGACGACGAGGATCACCGTGAAGATGAGCGCCAGCATCGACCATCCGCCCTCGGAGGCCGGGTTCATGTGCAGGAAGAAGATCATGTGGACGACGATCTGCACCGCGGCGAAGGCCATGATGATCACGGCCGTGGCCTGCTTGTTGTCGATGACGCCATCCATCACCAGCCAGAACGGGATGGCGGTGAGGATCACCGACAGGAAGAAGCCAATCAGATAGCCCTTCAGCGAGCCGTGCGCGGCGCCGCCATGCGCGTGGTCGTGACCGGCATGATCATGAGCGCTCATCGCAACGTCCCCATCAGATAGACGAAGGTGAAGACGCCGATCCAGACGACGTCGAGGAAGTGCCAGAACATCGAGAGGCACATCAACCGGCGGCGGTTGGCCTCGATCAGGCCATATCGCGCGACCTGGACCATCAGCGTCACCATCCAGACGATGCCGAAGGTGACATGCAGGCCGTGCGTGCCGACCAGGGTAAAGAAGGACGACAGGAAGGCGCTGCGCTGCGGCGTCGCGCCCTCATGGATCATATGCGCGAACTCGTAGAGCTCGATCGACAGGAAGGTGAGGCCGAACAGCATGGTCACCGCGAGCCAGGCTTGCGTCGCGCCGACACGGCCCTTGTCCATGGTCAGCATGGCGAAGCCATAGGTGATCGAGGAGAGCAGCAGCATGGTGGTGTTGACCGCCACTAGGCCGAGATCGAACAGGTCCTTCGGCGCCGGACCCGCCGCGTAATTGCCGCCGAGCACGCCAAAGGCCGCGAACAGCATGGCGAAGATCAGGCAGTCGCTCATCAAATAGAGCCAGAAGCCGAGCATGGTGCTGCCGCCTTCGGCGTGCGCATGCTCCTCTTCCAGGTGGAAGACCGGCTCGGCGCCGGCCGTGATTGCCGTAGATGCCATGCTCAAGCCCTAGCCCCCTGAGCGGCGAGGAGCGCCGTCCTCGCCTCTTCCGTTTGCGCGACCTCGGCCGCCGGGATGTCGAAGTCGCGGTGATAGTTGAAGGTGTGGCCGATGGCGGTGGCGATGAGGCAGACGAAGCTCAGCGCCGCCAGCCACCACATGTACCAGATCAGCCCGAAGCCGAGGGCGACGCTGAAGATCGCCAGGATGACCCCGGTACCGGTGTTCTTCGGCATGTGGATCGGCTTGAAGCCGGAGAGCGGACGCCGGTAGCCGGCTCTCTTCATGTCGAACCAGGCGTCATTGTCGCGGATGACCGGCGTGAAAGCGAAATTGTAGGCCGGCGGTGGCGAGGAGGTCGACCATTCCAGCGTGCGGCCGTCCCACGGATCGCCAGTGACGTCGACCAGTTCGGCGCGCTTGCGGATCGAGACGAAGATCTGGACCAGGAAAGCGGCGATGCCGGCGGCGATCAGCACCGCGCCGAAGGCAGCGATGACGAACCAGATCTGCAGCGAGGGATCGTCGAAGACGCGCATGCGGCGCGTCACGCCCATCAGGCCGAGGATATAGAGCGGCATGAAGGCGAACCAGAAGCCGAGCACCCAGCACCAGAACGAAACCTTGCCCCAGAACGGATCGAGCCTGAAGCCGAAGGCCTTGGGCCACCAGTAGGCGATGCCGGCAAACAGGCCGAACAGCACGCCGCCGATGATGACGTTATGGAAATGCGCGATCAGGAACAGGCTGTTGTGCAGCACGAAGTCGGCCGGCGGCACCGCAAGTAGCACGCCGGTCATGCCGCCGACGACGAAGGTGAGCATAAAGGCCACCGTCCACATCATCGGCAGCTCGAAGCGGATGCGGCCGCGATACATGGTGAAAAGCCAGTTGAACATCTTCGCACCGGTCGGGATCGAGATGATCATCGTGGTGATGCCGAAGAAGGAGTTGACGCTGGCGCCGGAGCCCATGGTGAAGAAGTGGTGCAGCCAGACCAGATAGGACAGGATGGTGATGACCACCGTGGCGTAGACCATGGAGGTGTAGCCGAACAGGCGCTTGCCGGAGAAGGTCGAGGTGACCTCGGAAAAGACGCCGAACAGCGGCAGGATGAGGATGTAGACCTCCGGGTGACCCCATATCCAGATGAGGTTCACATACATCATCGGGTTGCCGCCGAAGTCGTTGGTGAAGAAGTTGGTGCCGACATAGCGGTCGAGCGCCAAGAGCGTGAGCACCGCCGTCAGCACCGGGAAGGACGCCACGATCAGCACGTTGGTGCATAGCGAGGTCCAGGTGAAGATGGGCATGCGCATCATGGTCATGCCGGGGGCGCGCATCTTGACGATAGTGCAGATCAGATTGATGCCGGATAAGGTCGTGCCGACGCCGGCGACCTGCAGCGCCCATATGTAATAATCGACGCCGACATCCGGACTGTAATTGATGCCCGAGAGCGGCGGATAGGCCAGCCAGCCGGTGCGGGCGAACTCGCCCACGAACAGCGAGGCCATGACCAGGATGGCGCCGCCCACCGTCATCCAGAAGCTGAAATTGTTGAGGAAGGGGAAGGAGACATCGCGCGCGCCGATCTGCAGCGGCACGACGAAGTTCATCAGCCCGGTGACGAAAGGCATCGCCACGAAGAAGATCATGATCACGCCGTGCGCGGTGAAGATCTGGTCGTAGTGATGGGCGTTGAGATAGCCGTCCGAACCGTTGAAGGCGATCGCCTGCTGCAGGCGCATCATGATGGCGTCGGAGAAGCCGCGAAGCAGCATGACGAGGCCGAGCACCATGTACATGATGCCGATCTTCTTATGGTCGACGCTGGTGAACCACTCGCGCCAGAGATAGCCCCATAGCTTGAAATAGGTGATGGCGCCGAGAACCGCGAGGCCGCCAACCGCCACCACGATGAAGGTGACGACGACGATCGGCTCGTGCAGCGGCAGCGACTCCAAAGTGAGGCGGCCGAAGATGAATTTGGTCAGCGTCTCAGGCATCCGCCATTCCTCACAATTCGAAGCGCAGCAGGCCGAGCGACGGCGTCCCGGCGTCGGCGCGGCGGCTGCCGGCGCCGGGCGCGAGCAAGCCGACGCCGCGCAGCGGGGACAGGTCCCTGAGCGGCCAGCTCTTTTCATCGTCATTACGAGCCGCGCGAGATGCGGCTGCCGCCTCCTCCGCCGTGCAGATGCTGGCGACATAGGACGGATCGCTGCCGAACACCGCGCCGCGCCGGGCAAGCTTGTCATATTGCAGCGGCAGGGTGTTGCGGACGCCGGCGAGCCCCAGGCCGCCCTTGGCGTCGATCGACATCATCTCGTTCATGCACATCTTGCCCGGCTCGACGCACAGATTGAGGATCGCGCCGTAGAGGTCGGGGGCGACGGAGGCATAGTGCCGGACCGGCTCGTTCTCGCTCGGGCGTTCGAGCTCTAGATAGGTCTCGCGGGTAAGCGTGGACTGCGCGCTCTTGGCCTGCGCCACCCAGTCGGTGAAGGCTTGGTCGGACACGCCGTGGAAGGCAAAGCGCATGCCGGAGAAGCCGGCGCCGCTGTAATTGGCCGAGAAGCCGGTATAGGTGCCCGGGCGGTTTATGACGGCGTGCAGCTTCGTCTCCATGGCGGGCATGGCATAGATCTGCCCGGCAAGGGCTGGAATGTAGAAGGAGTTCATCACCCTGGACGAGGTGATGCGGAAGTCGATCGGCTGATTGACCGGCGCCGCCAGCTCATTGACGGAGGCGATGCCGTAGTCCGGATAGATGAAGAGCCATTTCCAGTCGAGCGCGACGACTTCGACCCTGAGCGGCTTATGGTTCTGCGTGACCGGCTGTCCGGGCTCGATGCGGTCGATGCGCCGGTAAGGATCGAGCAGATGCGTGCCGAGCCAGGTCAGCGCGCCGAGGCATATGATGATGAGCAGAGGCGCTGCCCAGATCACCAGCTCCAGCTTGGTCGAATGGTCCCAGTCGGGCGTGTAGGTCGCCGTCGTGCTGGACTGCCGGTAGCGCCAGGCGAACAGCCCGGTCAGCGCCATGACGGGCACGATGATGAGCAGCATCAAAAGGGTCGAGACGACGAGCAGGTCGCGCTGCTGCACTGCCACGTCGCCCGCGGGCGCCAGCACGACGAAGTCGCAGCCGGTCAGCAGCACGGCCAGGGGAAACAGAAGCAAAGCTCCGGATCGTTTCATCAACGCTGCCCTCGATGGCGTCGCAACGGGCTTTTCACAAGCTACAACGCGGGATGGGCCAACGGCTACTGCCGCCGGCACGGGGACGACATTGGACAATTTGTCCAATGCCGGATTGCTATGGCTTTGGCGAAACTGTGCACGCATAATGGGACGAGGACAATCGCGTTCCGAACTTGAGCTCGGTGGCGACGAACAAGATGGCTGAAACTTCGACTGCCGAAACGGACAGCAGGCTGATCGGCTCGCATCACGGCCAGGTCAGCGCGGGCGATATCGCTGTCGGCGTGATCATCGGCAGGACATCGGAGTTCTTCGATTTCTTCGTCTATGCGATCGCTTCCGTGATCGTGTTCCCCAGGCTTGTCTTTCCGACGCACGATCCGCTGGCCGGGACGCTCTATTCTTTCGCGATCTTCGCGCTGGCCTTCATTGCGCGTCCGTTCGGCACCGTGCTGTTCATGGCGATCGACCGCGCCTATGGCCGCGGCGCCAAGCTGACGATCGCGCTGTTCCTGCTCGGCACCTCGACCGTCGCCATGGCGTTCCTGCCGTCCTATGAAGATGTCGGCGCTGTCGCCGCCTGGCTGCTGGCGCTTACCCGCTTCCTGCAAGGCCTGGCGCTCGGCGGAACCTGGGATGGGTTGCCCTCGCTGCTGGCGCTGAACGCGCCGCAGAACCGGCGCGGCATCTATGCGATGATCCCGCAGCTCGGCGCGCCGATCGGGCTTATCGTGGCGAGCTCGCTGTTCGCCTTCTTCGTCGCCAACCTCTCGGCCGACGATTTTTTCGCCTGGGGCTGGCGCTATCCGTTCTTCGTCGCTTTCGCCATCAATGTCGTGGCACTGTTTGCCAGGCTGCGCATCGTCGTCACGCCAGAATTCTCGAAGCTCTACGAGAGCGGGGACCTGCAGCCGACCCGCATCAGGGACATGATCAGCACGGAAGGCCGCAACGTCGTCGTCGGCGCCTTCGCGCCGCTGGCGAGCTTCGCGCTGTTCCATATGGTGACGGTGTTCCCGCTGTCCTGGGTGTTCCTGTTCACCAATGAAGGGCCGGAGCGCTTCCTGGTCATCGAGGCGGTGAGCGCGCTGTTCGGCATCGCCGCGATCGTCGCGTCAGGGCCGCTGGCCGACCGCGTGGGGCGTCGCGCTTTGCTCGGCGGCGGCGCCGTCGCCATCGCCGCATTCAGCGGCTTTGCCCCGCAGCTTCTCAATGGCGGCACCGTCGGCGAGACGGTGTTCATGGTGCTGGGCTTCATCCTGCTCGGCTTGAGCTTCGGACAATCCTCGGGCGTCGTCGCGTCGAGCTTCTCGCGCCAGCATCGCTATACCGGCTCGGCGGTGACGTCGGATCTCGCCTGGATGTTCGGCGCCGGCTTCGCGCCGCTTGCAGCGCTGCTTCTGGCCGGCACTTTCGGCCTCATCGCCGCCGGCGCCTATCTGCTTTCAGGCGCTGCCTGCACGCTGCTCGCGCTGTGGATCGACAGGCAGGCCTCGACGACGGGCCGGTAGAGCGTTTCACCGTTTCACGGAAACGGCGAGCCACTCTATCTCTTTGTTTTTACGCAATTCCGGACGGAAAACCGCTCACACTTTTCCTGGAATTGCTCTGGTACCCGGCCGCTAGCCATTGTCGCAGGCGGCCAATCAGACCTGGTAGAAATCCCGATACCATTCCACGAAGCGCGGAACGCCGACCTCGATCGGGATCGTGGGCCTGAAGCCGGTCACCGCCTCGAGCGAGGTGATGTCGGCGTAGGTCGCCAGCACGTCGCCCGGCTGGAGCGGCATCAGGTTGCGGATTGCCTTGCGGCCAAGCGCGTCTTCCAGCACGTCGATCAGCCGGCTCAGTTGGACGGGTGAGCTGTCGCCGATGTTGTGGATCCTGTACGGCGAATCGCTGGTCGCGGGATCCGGGGCCGCGCTTGTCCAATCGGTATTGGGCGTCGCGGGATGCTCCATGACGCGGATTACGCCCTCGACGATGTCGTCGATATAAGTGAAGTCCCGCTGCATGTTGCCATGGTTGAAGACGTCGATCGGCTGGCCGGCGAGGATGGCCTTGGTGAAGATGAACAAGGCCATATCGGGCCGGCCCCACGGGCCGTAGACGGTGAAGAAGCGCAAGCCCGTGGTCGGCAGCCCGAACAGATGGCTGTAGGTGTGGGCCATCAGCTCGTTCGCCTTCTTGCTGGCGGCATAGAGGCTCAAGGGATGGTCGGCGGAATCATGCACCGAGAACGGCATGCGCGTGCTGCCGCCATAGATCGAGCTCGACGATGCATAGACGAGATGACCGACCGAGGCCTGACGGCACCCTTCCAGGATATTGAGGAAGCCGTCGAGGTTGCTCCGCGCATAGACGTGCGGATTGATCAGCGAATAGCGGACGCCGGCCTGCGCGGCGAGATTGACGACGATCTCCGGCGCGGCGGAAGCAAAGACCGCCGAGACGCCATCGCGGTCGGCGAGGTCGACATGCTCGAAGCGAAAGTTCGCGAACGCTTTCAGCCGCTCGAGCCGCGCCTGCTTGAGGGCAACGTCGTAATACTCGTTCATGGAATCGAGGCCGACAACCTGCCGGCCTTCGGCAAGCAGCCTGTGGCAGAGGTGAAAGCCGATGAAGCCGGCGGCGCCGGTGATCAGTATGGGCCTGCTCGACGTCAATCCATGCTCCCAAAACGTTGTGGTCAACCGGACCGATCTTTCGCCGACAGCCCGCGGGCACGTCCGGAATTCCTCAAGCCGGTCGAGAACTTGCGCCTTTTATGGCAGGCCGTCGACGAATTCAACGATACGCCTTTCTCCGCCGTCTCGACACGACTTACCAGTCCTCGCGGCGCCAGGGCTGCAAGGCTGGCACGGGCGGATGCGGCAGCAGCGCACCGACCCCGCCGACCTCAGCCTGCGCGGCCTCGTCCTCCCATCGCTCCGGAACGAAGGTCGCCTCGTATATGGTTCAATCAGCTCGATCATGGTCGCCTGAAGATGATGTGGCCGGGGCTGGCCCGGAAGAACAGTACCTGAATGCGGAAATGCAATCTCAAGCCCATGCTTATATGCGAGCGCGGTCACGGATCGGACCCATTCATGCAGAATGAGTTTGCGCTCAGCAGGCCAGTTGAGGATTTTATTTTCTTGGTGATCTCCCTTTGCTGAGGCAAACTGCTAGTGGGCTGTCAGGAGGAGAAATGAGAGCACGCGCGGCGACGGTCGGAGACCTGGAAGATGTGTTCCACGGCCTGTCCAAGCGGATGTCGGACGAATATGTCGCGGCCGGCAAGGACAGCAAAAGCGCCTATGACAATCTGATGATGAATTTGAAGGAAGGCCGGGCGCATGCGCTCGTAGAAGGCGACAGGGCCGTCGCGATCATAGCCTGGCATGAGCATGCGGATGCCGCCGATACGCTGTTCGCGGCGCGGGAGGATTTCTTCAACGCCGCGACGGTCCGCTTCTGCAAGCGGCACATCCTCCATGTCCAGGCGCTTGCCGGCAACCTTCCCATACATTCGCGCAGCTGGCTGGACAGGCCGGAGGTGGCGAAATGGTTCCGCGTGATCGGCTATGTCGACCGTGGGCGTGAGAACGGCGCCACCCTGTTCGAGCTGCCGCCGGCCGCCAATAGCTGACAAGGCAACGCTGCCCTGAAAAACCGGGCGCTTGCGCGAAAACCCGATTGGAAAGATTGTACGCGCAGGCAGCCGGGCAACCTGGCACGCCGGATGGGGTATGGCTGCTGGAATGGGGATGTTGCGCGTCTGCCTGGCCGTTGTCGCCGTCGCTGCCCTGACGAGACCGTTAGGGGCGGAACCGCGCGCGTCCCATCTTTTTGACCGAGCTGACCTCACGGCAGCCTATTCGGGGCAACCCGATCTCGTCACCGCGTATGCGACCGGCATGGCGCGCTACCGGTTTCAATATTCGGGCCCCGCAACCCAGGCCGGTTTGGCCGCGCCGCTCGAGCCTCGCCTGCTGCGGCCTGAATTCCAGCAACGGACATGGCGTTCGGCGGACGGCAGCCTGCTTCAGGGATTTGCCGGCAAGGGCGGCTTTCGCCTGACCACGGGCAACTGCGTGAACCGCCTCTGCCTGGCCAGCGAGTGCAGCGAAGCCGGCTGGCCGCTCTATGCCTGCAGCGACGGGCGCAAGCGCAAGATGTCGGTCCAGAGCTTCGTGACGGCAACATTCGACGGCGTCCCCTACCGGCGGCTGAGCGCGCCGAAGGAGTGACATTGGCGGCCCGACCGGGATAACGGGGCCGCTTGCGCCGATCTCGCTAGGCGTGGCATCGGTTGCGGCGTTTTTGAACAAGTCCGAAGGCAAGACCGTGGCACGCCAACCCGACCGACGATCCGCAACCCCAAAGGTCAGCCTCGCCCGGGCCCTCTCCAAGCTTGGCTTCTGCTCGCGCACGCAGGCCGAGCGTCTCGTCGCCGAGGGGCGCGTGCAGGTCGGCGGCAAGACGGTGCGCGATGCGTTGCTGCGCATCGACCCCGACCGCGATCGTATCACCGTCGACGGCGAGCGCGTCGTTGCCGAGCGCAAGGTCTATCTGATGCTCAACAAGCCGCGCGGGCTGGTCACCACCCGCGACGATCCCGAAGGCCGCGGCACCGTCTATGACTGCCTGGAAGGGCTCGACCTGCCCTTCGTGGCGCCGGTCGGCCGGCTCGACAAGGCAAGCGAAGGGCTGCTTTTGATGAGCAACGACACGCGCTGGGCGAACGGTTTGCTCGACCCCGCCTCGCATGTCGCCAAGACCTATCACGTGCAGATCGCTTCAGTGCCTGACGACGCGATGATGGAACGCTTTCGCCAGGGCTCGGTCGTCGACGGGGAGTTGCTCACGGCAAGCTCGATTGCGCTGCTGCGCAGCGGCGGGCGGACAGCTTGGCTGGAAATCGTGCTCGACGAAGGCCGCAACCGGCAAATCCGCAGGCTGCTCGGCGCTTTCGACATCGAGGTGCTAAGGCTGGTTCGAGTGGCGATCGGCGGTCTTCAGCTCGGCGAACTTGCCAAAGGCAAGGCGCGGCATCTGACGAGCGAGGAGTTGGCGATGATCAGAGTCTAGCTCGAAAGGCCTCAGCTTCGTCATCCACGGGCGGAGCGGAAGCGAAGCGGACGCGTAGACCCGAGGATCCATTCCGTGACCTCGCGCGAGGGTTAAACACGGTGCAAGACAGGGGTCGTTCTGAATCGCCGTAACGCGGATAGGTAACGGAATGGATTCTAGGGTCTGCGCCGCGTCGCTTCGCTCCTTGCTCCGCCCTAGAATGACGAGGCTGAGGGGCTTCGCCTAATCTCCTGAGACGCCTCGGCTGCTATCGAGCTGCAGCTATTTCTGGTTCCACCGCCGGATGACCGGCTCCGTCAGGTCGTGCTCGTAGCCGAGGATGCTGAGGCTCGTGGTGTCGAGCACGAAATGCTCGCCGCCTTCGGGCGGCAGGCCGACCCAGCGCGCCGCGAGGACACGCAGGAAATGCGAGCTGGAGAAGACGAGCACATTGCCGGCAATCGCGCGCAGCCCGGCGATGATCGCGTCGGCGCGTGCGCCGACATCGGCCGCCGTCTCGCCGTCAGGACAGCCGTCGCGGAACAATTGCCAGCCGGGGCGCTTCGACAGGATCTCCTTGGTCGTCACGCCCTCGTAAGCGCCATAATCCCATTCCCGCAGGTCCGGCTTCTTGACCGCGCCCTCGCCGAAGCCGGCGAGGCGGCAGGTGTCGAAGGCGCGCTGCGAGGGGCTCGACCAGACCGCCTGGAACATCAGGCCCTTGAGCCGGTCGGCCACGCCGCGCGCGGCCTCCTCGCCTTTTGCCGTCAGCGGGATGTCGGTGCGGCCGGTATGCCTGCCCGAGAGGCTCCATTCGGTCTCGCCATGACGGACAAGATAGATCTCGGGATACGCGCTGCTCATTGACCGCCCTCGGCTGACTATTTCGCCGGGAATCCGGCTCGCGCAGCCTATGCGGCGGTCGGCAAAAAGAACAGGCCGCGGCTAGCGCGTTTCACCGTTTCACGGAAACGGTGAAACGCGCTAGCTCTTTGTTTTTACGCAATTCCGGACGGAAAACCGCTCACACTTTTCCTGGAATTGCTTCTAAGCCGCGGCCTGCAAGGCTTGGAAGGGATGCCTGAACTTGCCTGTCACTCCGCCGGCTGCAAACCGCCCGACAACGCGAGATCGGCCTCCTCCGGCAATTGACCTGCCATGGCGGCGGCGAATTGCTTCTGGTCGAGCTCGCCTTCCCAGCGCGCCACGACGATGGTCGCCACCGCGTTGCCGACGAAGTTGGTGAGCGCGCGGCACTCAGACATGAAGCGGTCGACACCGAGGATCAGCGCCATGCCGGCGACCGGCACCGAAGGCACCACCGACAGCGTCGCGGCCAAGGTGATGAAGCCGGCGCCGGTGATGCCGGCCGCGCCCTTGGAGCTCAGCATGGCGACGAGCAGGAGCAGGATCTGGTCGCCGAAGGTGAGCGGCGTGTCGGTCGCCTGGGCGATGAACAGCGCGGCAAGCGTCATGTAGATATTGGTGCCGTCGAGATTGAAGGAATAGCCGGTCGGGATGACCAGGCCGACCACCGAGCGGTTGCAGCCGGCACGCTCCATCTTGGCCATCAGGCCGGGAAGCGCGGCTTCCGACGATGAGGTGCCGAGCACAAGCAGCAGCTCTTCCTTGATGTAGCGGATCAGCGCCAGGATGGAGAAGCCGTTGTACCATGCGACGGCGCCGAGAACGACCAGCACGAAGAGCAGCGACGTCAGGTAGAAGGTGCCGATCAGGAAGGCGAGGTTGGCGATCGTGCCGATGCCGTATTTGCCGACGGTGAAGGCCATGGCGCCGAAGGCGCCGATGGGCGCCGCCTTCATCAGGATGGCGACGAGGCGAAAGATCGGAGCGGTCAGCGCCTGCAGGAAATCGACCACAGGGCGCC